>NZ_JROZ02000003.1 GCF_000765665.2 Helicobacter sp. MIT 05-5293 | reverse complement strand
TGAAGCATAAGCACTTAGAGCAAAAAACACTACCACTCTTAATAAAATACGGAGATACAAACATACAGGAGGAATCTAAACGATTAGATTCTAAAATCTTGTGGGAAACTGCAGATTCTAAAAGTCTCTTGAAACTTAGAATCTGCACTATTTGTAAATGACGCAAAATAATATAAAGCGATTCTACCAATGAGAATCTTCTTATAAATATTATTTGCTCAATGCTTCTTTTGCGTATTTTTCGCCAAGCTCAAAAGCCTTTTTATTCGCTTCTTGCACTTTTGGTGGCACTTTTTCTATCATTGTTTGGAAAACCAAATCCCTATCCACACATTTAGTAAAAGTCGCAGTAATAGCTAGTGCCACAACAGATTGTGTTACGACATTACCCACTTCTTCTTTAGCAATCGTAATGATAGGAATCTCATAAATCTTAAACTTTTTAAGATCTTCTGGACTTGGCTTCACGAGATTTGGCTCAACCACAATCACACCACCCTCTTTCACACCGCTTTTAAATGAATCATAACTCACTTGCGCAGTAGAAAGCATAAATTCAATTTCTCCTTCATTTGCATAAGGATAGAGAATCTCTTCATCACTAAGAAGAATATCCACTTTTGTAGGACCCCCACGCACTTGGCTTGTATAAGTCGCCGCTTTCACGCCATAGCCTTTGTCCTTGATTTGAGCTTCAGCAAGGATCTCTCCTGCCAAAAGCACACCTTGTCCCCCGACACCTGTAAATCGAAGTTGATGTGTCATTTTAGCGTCCTCCTTTCGCTTGAGCTTTTGCGATCACTCCGTCATAAGCTTCGCAATATTCGATCTTATCAGTTTGATGTTTGAGTATGCCTGTAGGGAATTTACCTATTTTTTCTTCATCACTTAATGTATCAAATTTACTCTTGCCAACAAGGCGAGATTCTATCCATTTGAGCATCAAAGTCGCATCACCCATTTTGTTTTTACGCCCTAGATTGATATGGCAGTTACTATGAATATCAAAAAAGCTAAAACCTTTGTGCGAGAATCCGTCCATTAGAACTTTTTCAAGCTTTTTAGGAGAAAGCACACTTTCACGAGCGATAAAAGTCGCGCCCGCAGCATTAGCAATTTCACAGGGATCAAAATTAGGATCGATATTACCATATTGAGCAGTAACCGTCCAAAAATCCTTAGGCGTAGTGGGTGAAGTTTGAGAATTTGTCAAACCATAGATAAAGTTATTAATCAAAACAAGATTAAGGTCAATATTACGCCGACAAGCGTGAATCGTATGATTCCCACCGATTGCCATAGAATCGCCATCACCTGAAATCACAATGACTTTTTTATCGGGATTGGCGAGTTTAATCCCTGTCGCGTATGCCATTGTGCGCCCATGTGTCGTATGCACAGTATTACAATTCACATAAGATGAGAATCTCCCGCTACAACCAATCCCACTCACGATACACACATCATTCATATTCCAACCTAATGAATCAATGGCGCGAATCACACTTTTTAGTATCACACCATCACCACAACCCCAACACCATAGTGTGGGCATTTTATCTATTCGTAGATATTCTTCATAATTAAATGCCATCTTACATCTCCTTAATTGTTTTGATGATTTCTGAAGGTGAGATACTTCGACCATTTGCTTTGCCGAGGAATCGGACATTCTTTTGCATCACACGCTCTACTTCTTGCAAATATTGTCCTTTATTAAGCTCGATCATTAAAACTTTATCAAATTTTTTGCCTAACGCTTGGATTTGTTTTGCAGGACTTGGCCAAAGAGTGATAGGACGGAAAAGCCCTACTTTGACACCTTCTTTGCGTAAATCTATAATTGCTTCTTTGACGGAAAGAGATACTGAACCATAGGCAATGATAAGAATCTCTGCATCATCAAGCTGATATTCTTCATATTGGACAATGTCATCAACATGAGATTCTATTTTATTAAACAATCTGTCAATGAGATTCTGTGAAAGTTTTTCGTCTTCTGTAGGGAATCCTGTAGGACCATGATGCAATCCTGTGATATGATATTTGTATCCCTTAAAGAAAGGATTCAAAACAGCGGGTTTATCTTGAGGAACGCTGTAAGGCTGATAATCTTTAGGATCACCCTTAAACTCTTCGCGTTGAACGATTGTCGATTGAATATCCTTGACATCGGGGATAAGGGTCTTCCCATGCATATGCCCCACGGTCTCATCAAGAAGTAAGAAAACCGGTGTCATATATTTTTCGGCAAGATTAAATGCACGAACCGTTTGTGTGTAAGCCTCTTCTAAATTACCCACTGCGAGAGCAATTGAGCAAAAATCTCCGTGGCTTGGTGCTTTGACTTGATTCACATCGCCTTGTGAAACACGAGTAGGAAGCCCTGTCGAAGGTCCTCCACGCATCACATCAACCACGACTAAGGGGATCTCTGCCATAAACGCATAACCGATTTGTTCAGCCTTAAGCGAGATACCCGGTCCTGAAGTCGCTGTCATTGCTTTAGTTCCACTCATTGAAGCCCCTAAAGCAACCGCAATACCACTGATTTCATCTTCCATTTGGATAAATTTTCCACCAATTTTAGGAAGATTCACACTCATTTCGTGTGCAATTTCACTTGAAGGAGTAATAGGATAACCTCCAAAGAATCTGCAGCCTACCTCTATTGCAGCTAGTGCTACTAGCTCATTTCCGCCTGTAATTAACTCACGCATCTTTTCTCCTTATTAAATAACCATAAACTTGTTTTCTTTAATTCTTGTCGCTCTTTCTTGAGCCTCTTTACTGACTTTAGCAAATTTAAATTCGCTTTTATCTGCGACAAAGATAGCAAAATCCGGACAATGTAGCTCACATTCTCGACAACCTATGCAGCTTTCAGGATATGCTACAGAAATAATTTTACCCAGAATCTTATGTTCATCTTTCTTCATACCTAAGACGCCACTAGGACAGAGTGATACACATACATCACAACCTTTGCAACGAGTTTCATCAATCCATACAGGAACATTTTGCGGTGCTGTTTTAATTCCCATTTCTTTTCCTTTCTTAAAAGTTGAAATACATTATCTAAATTCTCTTAATCAAACAAATGATTATCGGCGAGAATCTTAATTTGCTTGCGAATACCCTCTGCAGAGATATTCAATCTTTCTTGTTCTTGCTGACTTAAATTGAGTGTTACAATTTGCACAACCCCCTTTTTACCTAATTTGACAGGGACCCCCATACAGAGATCATTCAATCCATATTCACCTTCTAAATACACGCTACAAGATAAAACTTCTTGAGAATCATACAAAATAACTTCTAGCATTTTTATAACAGCAGTAGCCGGAGCAAAATATGCCGAGCCTCTTTGATAATAATTCACGATTTTTGCTCCACCATTCTTTGTCTCTTTGATAATGTGAGAAAGCGTTTGCTCATCAAATATTTCATCTAATGTTTTATCATTAACAAGAGAATAGCGAGTCAAAGGAAGCATATCATCGCCATGCCCACCAATGACAAGAGGTGAAACAGAGGTGTGATAATCTGCCAAAGATTGTTTGATTTCATAACCTAAACGCGCACTATCAAGCACGCCCGCCATTCCAATAATACGCTCTTTAGGGAATGCACTGATTTGCTTAGCGACATAAGTCATAACATCAAGAGGATTAGAAACCACGATAATAAAAGAATCTGGAGCGATTGTAGCAATCTCTCGCATTGTGTCTTTGAGAATCTGTGCATTTTTGAGTAGTAAATCTTCACGCGTCATATTTGGTGTGCGTGGCAAACCTGCACTCATAATAATCACTTCACAATCTTTCAATCCCTCAAGAGTTTCACAACTTTCTACTTGTGTGGGTAGATTTAATATGCAAGCAGCTTGTGATACATCAAGACTCACACCTTTGCAACGAGGAATGTCAATGCTATGGACAATAATACGCTTAGCAATACCTCTCATTGCTGCCAAAAAGGCAATGTGAGACCCAACATTACCAGATCCGCCAATAATACCAATTTTTTTAAATATCTCCATTATTACCTTGCCTACGAGCTTTTAGCCTTTTTATCTTTAAAAGTTAAACAAAAATTTTAACTTGCTAACTATGAAACAAATTTACTTAAAAAAAAATAAATCTAGAAGTTACTTCGATGTTCTCCGTATGTTTTACTGAATTTATGTTTCCCACTTGCCCTATCACGCACAAAATATAAATAATCCACATCTGCAGGGTGAAGCACGCTTTTAATCGCTTGGATACTCACACTCCCTGCAGGATAGGGAGGCACACCTTTATTTCGGTAAGTATTATAAGGCGTATCATCATTGCGAATGCGTTCGGGTGTAACTTTTGAGTGTGAATACGGACCATAATTCAATGAGCCGTCCATTTGCAAAGGCATACCAATCTTGATGCGATTAAAAATCACAGCAGCAACGATTGGCATCTCTTGATTATCAGCGGCTTCTTTTTGGACGATTGAAGCCATACTCACATATTTAAACCATTCTGCCTCATTATATTCTCCAAGCAATTCTATCGCACTTTGTTGATGTCGTTTTATCGACATATCATAAAGCGTTTTCATCATCTCATCTTCATCAACCCCCACAGGAAGTTTATAAGTATCAGGGAAAATCACACCATCAGGATAAGGGAAATACTTATCATACGCAGATTCTAAAGATTCAACAGAAAGTGGGAATCTCTGTGCAAGAGAGCGGATAAAAAAATACATCGTCTCACCCGGAATCAATGTTACTTCTTTCGTGGCAGCTTTTGAGCTTACAAGTGCTTTGAGATATGCTCCTCTAGGCAAAATCTCATGCTTCATATCAATATAACCGCTTTGAGGCACGCCAAGCATTCGGATTATATACGTATCTAGTGGGTTAAGAGATTGCCCATTTTCTCCTAAATATGTTATAATTTTATTAAGCGAACCTTTGGGTAGATTCACAATGCGTTCGGTCTGCACAGGCAACAATAAATAAAACATAAAAGTTAGGGCAATGATGACAAGAAAATCCAAAAATATAGCTAATATTCTTATTTTATTGGGCATTTTAATCACACTCTTTGCAATGGGATATAAGATCCTCTCCAATGGTATTTATAGTCCTCAAATCGTCATTGGAAAGATTCAAATCGATGGATTTTATCTAAGATTAAATAACAAGCTTATTTTGGAAATCGAAACACTTGATATTTCAAACCTGCAAGAATCCCCCGATATGAACGAGGAAGAGTTTGAAGAAACCCTATGGAGTGCTGACAATATCGGGGGCATGATAAAAAAGTTTCTTTTTGTAATCTCATATTTTGAAAAACTCAATATCCAAAAGATTATTTTTGCAGATAAAAAAGATCGGAGCGTCCATTATGATGGTAAAGAATACAAGATTATCGGTCCTGAATTAGTCGCTATTTTTGCAATTGAGAATCACAGAAAGGTAACAGAACTAAACATTTATCAGCTTGATTTAATGCGCTTTGGTTTGCAAATTGACGGGAAATTTATTTATCATTCCATCAAAAATACCATTGAAATGGATATTGAAATTTCACCCAAAGAACAAACAAAAGATCCCGAACAACCTACACTTTATGTCAAAGGTCTTACAAATTTTCAAAAAATCAGTATGGATATTTCAAGCTCAAATCTTTACAATCTCGAGACAATCAAACCCTATATCAAAAGACTCAATAATGCGACTTTAAATAATTGGCTTTTCAGAAATGTTCGTTACGATTCGTTAAAAATCAACTCATTAAAGTTTTACAGCACGCTTGATTATCGTTTTTTAAAGAATCTACAAAAATCCCTCGAACTTGATGCGGTGATTGTGTCTCCCAAAGTTTATCTTTCTCCGAATCTTGAGCCTATCAAGGCTACAAACGCACTCGTTTATGTCAAGAATGAAGATATTGTCTTTGCACTCAAAGAACCCACATTTACAGATATTAAACTTGATGGCTCCGAAGTAAGATTAAGTAATGTTTTTGCCCAACCACTAAGCGTCAAAATAAATATCCTCTCAAACAATGTCAAGATTAATGATGCTTTGGCAAATCTGCTAGGAAATTTCCAAATTCCGCTGCCCATTCGAAGTGTAGATTCAAATCTACGCGTGAATCTAGGGCTTGATATTACACCTCAAAAGGCAAATACACAGGTATTAGTCAATGGTCATATCATCAGCCCACAATCAACGCTTCAAATCAGTCAAGGGCAGAAAATCGATGTGAGCGGACTAAATATTGCATTTAAAGCTGATAGTAAAAAAAGGAGTATTTCTGTCAATCAAACCAAAGTCAATTATGCTAATAGCATCAAAGGCACTCTCAATGTCGATTGGGATCTGAATACCCTCGCTTTAAAAGCAAATCTTGGCATTGATACTTTCGCACTCTCAACAAAAAATTTTACTACCTCATCAGCGACTCTGCCCAAAATCCCCAAAGATGCCGATGAGACCACACAACGCATCATCAAAGCGATTCATCAAGATTCACAAGGAGGGGCAGGAATAGAGATTCTAAAAATTGATAAAAAACAGATTGCTTCTATTGATATTGTCGGGGATTTAGCTCACCAAACAAAGATTCTTAGCATACCCATATTTGGCGTTCAAATGTCCATTGCTGATAAAAACAATACTATCACATTGCAAGATTTAGACAAGGTCTATACATACTCTCCTCTTTTGCAATATGTCGGTATCAAAAAAGGCTCTATCAGCCTTAATACGCAAAATTTTGATACTATTGATATTGCCATAGATGTTGATGACTTAGCATATCCTATTTATCATAAAGATTCTCAACGTTTAAAACATATCAGTATGGAAGGAAAAATCGGTGCTAATGGTATTTTAATGGCTTCTAAAGATAAAAAATTAATATTTATTAAAACCAATAATACGATAAAAATTATCCTTAATGATTATAATTTGAAAATTGATGAAATCTTTAGTAGCTCTATCCCTGTGCTTGCCCAACTCAACGAAAAAAGTGAAGAAAAACAAAAAATCACTCCAGAACAATACCAAGCAGAACAAGATTTTATCCAACTCAAAAGACGTTACGAAAGAGAGCATAATATCCAACCCTACCTTACCTATGTCGAAGCGCGTAATATGAATTTTTACTTGGATAATTTTATGATCCCTACCGACATTGTCGCTATATCATTGCGTGATGGCATTATTCGTGCTGATGCGACTTATGGCAATGGTGTAGCAAATGTGGATATTTTTCACTCTATCGCACAAATTAAGCTTAATAATTTTAGTGATAAATTTTTGAATCAAGTATGGGATAAAGAAATTTTTTCAGGCGGTTTGTTTAACTTTAGAGGCGTCTATGAAGAAGGTGCATTGCGTGGCAAAATCTCCATGCAAAACACTATTTTTAAAGATTTTGCTATTGTGCAAAACATTTTGGCTTTGATTGATACAATCCCCGCATTAGTTACTTTCAGAAAGCCGGGTTTAGGCTCAAGTGGCTATGAAATCAAACATGGAGAAGTCTTTTTCTCTGTAAAAGATCAATATTTTGCATTAGAGACAATCAATCTTATCGGGACTTCTATTGATGTGAAAGGCGAAGGTTTTATTAATCTTGAAGATAAAACGCTTGATATTGCCCTTGAAGCTTTTACAATCAAAACACTTGCAGATATTATTAGCAAAATCCCTATTGTTGGTTATGTGATTTTGGGTGAAGATGGCAAATTCTCGACAAATATTGCCATAAAAGGGACACTTGATGATCCCAAAAGTGAAGTGGGTATTGCAGAAGATATTTTGACTGCACCCTTTAAGATGATTGAGCGTATTTTCAAGCCGCTTGATGATCTTGCTCAAATGTTTATTGGAGATGAACAATCTAGTGAATCCTTACCGCAACCTTCATTTTCAGAAGAGAATCTTCCCATTCAAGACTTTGACACACCCGAACATTTAGAGCAAGATTTTCAAAATCAAAATGAAGTTACGCCTACTCCACAAGAAACAGAAGACACTGATTCTGATGCTTCCAGCGATCATTCCGATAAAGAAAAAAATAATCAGATTCACTGAAATTTGATATAATCAAAAATAAAAAGGATAAAAATGACACTTTATGACGCCCAAAATGGAAAAATGTATCAAGTTTTATCATTAAACACACAAGATAGCGTTTTAAAAAATCGTTTTATTACTTTAGGCATTACAAAGGGCAAGACATTCCATGTAACTGCGCGTTCCATAGGTTCATTAGCCATCGCAATTATGATTAATGGTGTGCAAATTGCCTTGCGTGATAGCGAAGCACAAAAAATCGAAGTGCAAGAGGTCAAAACGCAAGAAATTGCCCAGATTCAAAGTAATGATGATTTGCTACCCGCAGTATAAATTTTTAGAATTTTTTAGGATTAAATAAATGCCAAAAGTTCCACAAAAATCCACAAACACAGAATCTGTTTTACCCAAAAAATCCCAAAGGACAGCAAAAAAATGGAACAAACAAGACATAGAGCAGATTAAACAATTATTCCTAGAGCATTACAAAGACGCTAAAACAGAGTTGCATTATCGGAATCTCTATGAATTACTTGTTGCTGTTATGTTGTCGGCTCAATGCACTGATAAGCGTGTCAATATCGTTACACCTGCGCTTTTTGAAAAATATCCAGATGTTCAGTCTTTAAGTCAAGCCAATATTGAAGATATTAAGATGATAATTAAATCTGTTTCGTTTTTTAACAATAAGGCTTCACATTTACACAAAATGGCGAATCAAGTAATGCAAGAATTTAACGGCGTCATTCCCACCACACAAGCAGAGCTAAAAACATTAGCGGGAGTTGGACAAAAAACTGCCAATGTTGTCTTAATAGAGTTCTTTGAACAAAATTATATGGCAGTGGATACGCATGTTTTTCGCGTATCTCATCGTTTGGGATTAAGCAACGCAAAAACCGCTCTACAAACAGAATCAGAGCTTGCTAAACTTTTTGGTGATCACTTGTGTATTTTGCATCAAGCCTTTGTTTTATTTGGTCGCTATACTTGCAAAGCTCTTAAACCAATGTGTGAAAGTTGTTTTATTGCTCCATTTTGTCAAAATAAATCCAATTTTAAACCTATTTAAGTTAAAAAATATTATATAATTACATAGACTCTTAGTTTTTGTGGTGAGGTGAAGTTATGGACATTATTCATAGTAGCTTTTTTGATATTATTAAAAAAAGTATCAATCAAGTTCCACGAGATTCAATTATGCCTCTTAAAAAAGGTTATTTGACAAAGATCAGTATGCTAGGCACACACAACGATGTTTATTTGCTTTTCAATAAAGAATTTTTGCAGATTATGTGCAAATACTTTCTTGATGAGCATGATCCTGATGAATTGACATTAGAAGATATGGCAAGAGAACTCGCAAACTTAACCGTTGGACGAGCAAAAGTAATGGTGGAGGAAATGGGAAAACATTTTAACATTTCTACACCCGAATATTTAGGACATCGTTTGATTAGCAATTATGACCATGGTTTGCATTTTAGACTTGAAGAAGGAAGGTGTAGCATCTATATGAGAAGGACAAACTAAAATGGCTAGCGAAAGCATTTTAGACAAACAAAGAATCCATACTGCTAAAGAAATTGAGCTTGCGACCTATTTAGAAGATATGATGAAAAACTATACCGGTCTCTTGGATATGGAGGTAGTTTTCAATGCAGAATTAGGCAACACAAAGATTCCTTTGGGTGAAATTTTACGCTTTGAAAAAGGCTCAATCATTGACTTAGGCAAACCTGCAGGGGAAAGCATCGAAACTTTTATCAATGGACGAGTGATTGGTAAAGGTGAAGTGATGGTGTATGAGCGAAATCTAGCCATTCGTATCAATGAAATCCTCGATTCTAATGCGATTGTTTATTACCTCACTCGTGAGAATAACAAATAGCTTCTTTTATAATGAGATTATTAATTATACTTTGCCTGCTAGGTTGCCATATCCTATTTGCCAATACGCAAGTTAATCATATTGATTTTACCCAAAATCCCGATACTTTCGAGCTGACAATCCATACACAAACCCCTTACAATCACAATCCCAAACTCACAGAAAAAGAAAACTACAAAGGTATTATACTGCCACAGATTCAAGCTGCCTCCAAAAATCACCCTTTAAAAAATTTTTTCCTAAGCGAAGTGCAAATTTTTAATATTCAAGACAATCTCTATATACTAGGCATCGGCGACCCACAAACGATAAAAGTAACTATGCGAAAATCTTCAAAAGGTGATATGATTAAAATCATCTTCCATGCAACTACCCCGCCCAAATCACAATTAGACCTCTTGGTCGATAAATCCCTCAATGAACCTCTCATCGCCCCTACCCTTGAATCTGTCAATCCACCCATACCCACACATCAAAATCCGACAGATTCTGTAATCTCCAATACACAAAATCCACAGCTTCAGACAACCCTACCACTTAAAAATGATCTAGGTATTGACACATGGCGTTATATTGCTGTGCTTGGCGTAATGGCACTTTTAGTGTTGGTTTTATGGATTGTCAAAAAATATATTGTGAGCAAGAAAAATTTCCCGGGCTATTTGGGTAAATTTAACACCAAAAAAGAACATTTTGACCCGACAAAAGTCGATATTGTCTCGCAAAAAAATATTGATTCTAAAAATCGGATTCTCACCATTGAATCCAATGGCTACCGCTATTTGCTTCTGATTGGTATGAATAGCACTACACTTATTGATCGCTATCCGATTCCTCAAGATATTAGCACACAAGAGCAGATTATGCTTGATGATCAATTTGCAAGACTCTTAGAACAAAAAAAAGAACGTTTATCCCAATACCTACAAGATGATGAAAAACCTTCAAGAAGAAAATAACTCAAGGCTTTTTGTATGCCTTATTTTTTCGCTGATTGCGCATTTTTTAGTATTAAGCATTCTTTTTTTTCAGATAAATCAACTACAATTCAAAAAAGGCACTTCCCTTGATCCAAAAATGAAAGTAGCAGGATTCCAAATTATTGGCAATGATGATATTTTCTCACCGCCTAGTCAATCTTCCAACTCTTCTCAAGCATCTTCTTCTCAAACAATCCCAACACTACAAGATTCTTCACAACCCCATAGCGAATCACCACTTCAGACACCAGAAACACCGCGTTCTATTGATCTAAACTCTCTTAGTCTTTATGATGGAAAACACACAAACAAAAACAAACAAGATACACCTAATCCCAATCCTAGCCATATCAAAGCTTTAGCAAAATTCCCTAAGGTCGATAGCACCACTAGAAGAGATATTGAGGAGCTTTATGGTGAAGAGTTTGGCGACTACGGATTAGCCGAACAAGAATTTCTGATTAATAATCTACGCGACATCGGGCGCATCACACAACGTTATTTACAATACCCTCCAAGCGCGATTCGGCTAGGACAAGAAGGCTTGAGTGCGGTAGAATTTTTCCTCTATCCTAATGGCGACATTAGCGATTTAAAAATCATTGTTTCTTCAAACTATATGCTGCTTGATCGCAATAGCGAACGAACGATTGAAATCGCCTATAAAGATTATCCACACCCTACTACCAAAACGCGCATCAGAATCTTTGTCAATTATGGAATCTACTATTATGGGTATTAACTATCTTCTATAATTTTTATCTCTTCTTCATTTAAATCATAAAGCGCATACACCAAACTATTAATTTCAGATTCTAGCTCGCTTGTGTTGGTGGTGGAATCTTTTGCTTTGATTGCTAGAATCTCATCGACTAAAGCAATAATAGAATCTGCGATGTTTTGGTTTTGTTTTGTGATTTTGGGGATTGGGATTTTATTTATTGCATAGCTGTTAAGGTGCATTGTTCGGATAGAGTTTGAAAAAATAAATTTATAGCAATACCAATTAATAAGATTTGAATTCAAAATAGCCCAAGCTAATTTCACATTTATATCCTCAAAAACAAGCTGATTAATAGTATTTAAAACTAATACCTCACGATTTGGAATACAAGCAATAATTTTTATATGATTCTTAGGTTTAGTGATATGAGCTACTATGTCTTGTGTCAATAAAGCATTTGGCAGTATCTCCCCTGCATTGTGTTTTTTATCGCAAAAACCTTTGATGCCCACAATCCCAAAACGATTGATTTGTTTGCCTCCTATGTAGGCATAGCAACCCTTTTCTTTGAGATAAGACTGCATAGAACAACCCTTTATGTTTTTATGATATTTCTCAAGCTTATAGTGTGATTGTGCCATTTTTATCCCTAAACAAATCTCTTTTTCGCTAAGTCCATTGATAAATATTCCCCCAAACTTCTCAATGAGTTTTTTATCAATCACTATGGGAGCAGTGGTGGTTGTGTTTTTCATATTTTGGGCATGGCTAGAATCTTCTTGATTCTTCTCTATTTGAAAAGATTCAAAGTTTTGTTTATTGTCTTTATTTCGCAAAAAGGGGTTTATCCCCTCCTCACTCCCCTTAACCCGCGAAAAAGTCTCCGCTTTTTCGGCAATCAAGGGGAGAGCCTCGCTTGATTCCGCTTCTAGCTTCAATCGTGCGGAGGCACTACTGCCTCCTTTTTCCACGATTTCCGCACCACGAATCGGGCGAGATTCTTCACTTTGCTCAGAATGACAAGGGATTTGAGACTTACTCGCATTACTTAAAAAATGTGTTTTATAGGTTTGGGTTATGATGCCCTTTTGTCTAGCAAAAATTACCATTTCAAGTAAAACATAGCTCCACGCCTTGCCACAATCTGCAAGTAGATACATACTAGGCTTGATAAATTCCCTTACATCTTCCCATTTAGCGACATAGTTGAGTGATTTTGGCACGATAAGAGTATTAATGCCTTGAGTGCTTAGGATTTTATCGCTAAGATATATAAACAAAGCTGCGGTGTTGGTTTGTGAAGTTGAATAAGTCTTTTTATACATTTCTCTTTCTTGTGAGGTAAGCTCTACACCATACGGCGGATTCCCAATCACCAAATCAAACCCCATAAAGTCTCCATTACTATCTAACACTTCAGGAAATGCAAACCGCCATTCAAAGGTGCTTTGGTTGCTTTTGAGATTCTCATATTTTTGCAAAGATTGCACAAGCTCTATAAGCTCTTTTTCTACAAATCCCGCAGAATCTTTGGGGATTTCAAGGGTTTTGTGGAAGTTAAAGGCGACAATATAATCATTGAGCTTCTTTTTGATGTCAGAATCTAAAGGTTGATTTTTAATTTTACCCTCATCAACACCACAATATCCAAAGTTTTTGAGGTAGTTTGCGAGATTTTCTTTAAAGATTCTGTATTCATTGCTCATTTTATAAAAAAGCTCTATGATAAACTCTTGGCATTCTTTGATTGTCTCTTTGTGCAGTGCCTTAAGGTCAGCGTTGGTCTCGTTTTTGTAATTATTTACTGCATTTTTGTAGTCTTCTATCTTTTGGGGGAGTTTGTTTTGCAAATCATTTGCAATAGCCTGAACTTCACTTGAAAATTCCAAAGTCGCCTTTTTTGATAAAATATTTTTAAGCCTTTTAATCAATGCGTCTTTAGTCATATCCAGTGTAATATTGCTCACAAGACTATTCCCACACTTGATATTAATATCAATATTGGGCAAAGTTTCTAGCATTTTATTCGGAATGTCTTTATAATAGCTAGATTTAAGGAGCTCAATCCACAGGCGAAGCTTGGTAATCTCGCAAGAGTTTGGGTTAATATCTACACCAAAGAGGCAGGATTCAATGAGTTTGCGTTTGGTATAAAAGATAGTCTTTTGAATCGTATGAAATTCTATATTTTCATGCGCTGGGAGTGTGTAGGTAAAAAGCGCGTTATTAGAATCCCTAATCACAATTTCATCATTTATCACTTCTAGCACAATGTTTTTTAAGAGATTAGAATCTTCATCGCAAAGGATTCTAAGCTCAAATTTAAGGGCTATCATTTCATTAAGTGCAGAGACGAGAAAATGCCCGCTACCCACAGCAGGGTCGCAGAGCTTGATACTATCAAAGATTGCATTTGCTTCTTTGTAGCCCTCTTTAGAATCTGTGAGCTTATCAAGCCTTGTTTTAAGAGATTCTAAGTCTTTACAATCCCAATTCTTAGCAGTATTAAACTTCTCAATCACTACTCTTTGTAAAGATTCCTTGCACATAAAGCTAGTGATAAAGCTAGGGGTGTAGAAGCTCCCCTCTTTATAGCCATTGAGCTTTTCAAAGACAAGCCCAAGCACAGCTGAATTGATAAGTTTGTCATAGTTAGTCTTAATGTGATTTTTTATATCGGCTTGTGTGGTAGTAAAATCATAAGCTTGCAAAAAAGCAAACAGATATTCTAAAAGTGGGAGTTTAGTAAATTGATAGGATTTATCCTTATAGAGGATAGAATCTTTATACACAGCCAAAGGCTTAGAATCTAAAAGCTTGATTTCTTTGCCCTCAATCTCAAGCGATGTTTTATCAAAAAGGCTTGAGTTAAGATAAGGGATATTTGCAAGAGCTTGTGGAATCCCTGCATCTCTTTTGTCTTCTAGCTTTGCTAAGACATCAAAAAAGAGCGTGTCAAGAGTGCTAAAGTTAGGAATAGATTCAATGCTTAAAAATGGCTTGCTGATATGCTTAAAACTAAGGAGCATTGAATCTAAAAGTCTTAAGAATAAAAGGCGGTTATTCCAAGTGGTAAGGAGGCTGAAAATCTCCTCAAAATGACTCTTTCGCTCATAATTAAAGACATTGCAAAGTGCGTCTAAAAGGGTATTTGTCGTGTGGCTAGGCTGGATTAGGATTTTACCATTTTGACTTATTTCTTCCAAACCCAAGATATAGAGCAACTCATTATAGAATCCAATATTTAGCGTATTAGCATCAATATAGCTTTTGGCTTTGAGTAGCACAGCAGGGCTTAGGGCTTGATAAATGAGTGCTAGAGTGGAGGCATCGGGGATAGATTCTAAGCTAAAATGCGTATAGGGTATATTGTAGTCAAGTTTAGGTAAAATCGATTTTAGTTCTTCATAAAACGCCCTTGTGCTGATGTCATTACCCCTACCCTTTTCGTGATTAGTAAAGGCTTTTTTGATAGCACTTTCTTTGCTTAATGGTAGGTAGGCTTTAGCATCAATCAGATAAAAATCATTATAATTGGTTAGGATAATATGTGTTAGGTTGTTGTTTTTATGCGTAAGATGCTCTTTGAGATAATAAAGGATAGACTGATAAAAGGCTTTAGATTCTAAAGTTTGAGTATTTTCTTGGGTTTGTATGGGGCTAAAATCAAGTGGCAAAGTAGGCTGAAATAAATCTACTAAATCTTGCTTACCCCCCCCCCCCGCTAGCTACAAACTCTTTGCTGTTTGGATTCTTACATTCTATAATCACTCGCACTTCCCCTTCCTCATAAATGGCTAAATCAATTTTATCTTTCGTATTACATTCATAACCAAAACAATTTTGCAACACATCGCGTAAGATATTTTTCGCAAAGTCTTCTTGAGAAGAGCTAGAATCTTTGGCAGATTCTAACTTTGTGCGGTAAGATTCTAGACTCTTTGTAAAGCTAGAAAGTAACTCTGTAGTGGGAGACAAGGGCGTGTATGAGGCGATAAAGCTTTGAAGTGATAAAGGCGTGTAAATCATTTGTATCCTTTGTTAGGGTTAGTCAAGCCGGTGTAAAAATGCCTTTATATGAGTAAAATCATACTTTACAAAAAGGCTTAAAGCGATTTTAGAGACAATTGCTTTTTATTTTAGGTGTGTTCGCTTCAAGAGATTCTAAAATGGCTTATTCTTTCTTTGAGTTTCTAGCTTATAGAGTCTAGAATCTGCATACTTTGTATTGCATTTGTCATTTATTTGTCTGTCATTGTTCTAAAAACGATGTTAAAATCTCCGCATGCAAAACAGGCTCAAATTCAAAAATACGATATTCTGCAAGATTCTGTAAGCAAAAAGGATCTTGCTTTGAAAATGCTAAAGCATCGGCTTTGTCTTTAAATCGTCCGATGATAATCCCGCCATCTTTAGGGTTTCTTGGACCAGAAGCAAGCAAAATGCCCTTTTCATAGCCCTTTTTGAGATATTCTCGATGAGAAGCAAGCACTTCTTGCACTTTTTCATAAGGCTGAAGATAATCCACCATACACACAAATAATGCACTCATTTTCTACTCCTTAATATTTAGATATTGGATTTAACTATTTTGAGCTAATGCTTCATTATGAGTTTGCTCGCCTTGAGGCTTATTGTATGTCTTAAAAATCTCTTGCGTGATTTTATAACTGCAAAATTTTGGACCACACATTGAGCAAAACTCGGCATCTTTAAAAACTTCTTGAGGCAAGGCTTCATCGTGATATTCACGCGCTCTTTCAGGATCAAGAGCTAACTCAAATTGTTTGTTCCAATCAAAGCTATACCTTGCATCACTCATCGCATCATCTCTGTCTCTTGCACCAACACGCCCTCTTGCAATATCAGCAGCATGTGCAGCAATTTTATAAGCGATAATCCCCTCACGCACATCATTTGCATTAGGCAACCCCAAATGCTCCTTAGGCGTTACATAACACAGCATCGCGACACCTTTCCACGCCGCCACACATGCTCCAATCGCACTTGCAATATGGTCATACCCAGCCGCAATATCTGTAACTAAAGGTCCTAAAACATAAAAAGGTGCTTCATTACAATATTCTTTTTGTAGTTCCACATTGCGTTCAATCTGATTGAGTGGCACATGTCCGGGTCCTTCAATCATCACCTGCACATCAGCATCATAAGCCCTTTTTGCTAATTCTCCCAATACTTTTAACTCCGCAAATTGTGCTTCATCACTTGCATCAGCCAAACAGCCCGGACGCAAAGAATCCCCCAATGACAGCGACACATCGTATTCTTGGCAAATTTTTAGAATCTCATCAAAATACTCATAGAAAGGATTCTGTTTATGATAGTGCAACATCCAACTTGCCATAAGACTTCCTCCACGCGACACAATACCCATCTTGCGTTTAGAAACTGCAGGCATATGTTCTAATAAGAATCCACAATGAATAGTAAAATAACTCACGCCCTGTTTTGCTTGCTTTCTTAAGACATTAAGCATCGTTTCAATATCAAGCTTTAAGACATCATTTTTGACATCGTGAAGAATCTGATACATCGGCACAGTGCCAATAGGCACACTTGAAGCAGCAATGATTGCCTCTCGAATCTTGTCTAAATCTCCTCCTGTGCTCAAATCCATCACGGTATCTGCACCATATTTGATAGAAACTTTAAGCTTTTGCACTTCCTCGTTAATATCCTCTACGATTTGCGATGAGCCGATATTGGAATTGATCTTTGTCCGCAAAGCGACACCAATACCCATAGGTTCAAGGTTATGATGATTAATATTTGCAGGGATAATCAGCCTGCCTTTTGCGACTTCTTTCATAATGAGTTCCGCAGGAAGATTCTCAAGATTTGCAATATAACGCATTTCTTCTGTGATAATTCCCTTTTTAGCATAAGCCAATTGTGTCTTGATGGGATCATTTTGCCGATGAGCAATCCATTGTTTTCTCATTTTTTTCCTTATTGATTTTATTTCTTACGCACTAAAACTATCAAAAATAGCAAAATATACCTCAATTTATTTAAGAAAAAGTTAAATAATGAGTATATAGGTAACAATTTTAGCTAAAATTTTGATTTTTTGTGCTAAAATAACGCAATTAAAAAATTTTTTTAAACATAAACACAGGAAAAAGATTTGACTTTAGATGATGTATCGTTAGTAATGATGGCAGCAGGAAACTCTACAAGATTTTGTGAAGCATATCCTGTCAAAAAACAATGGTTGCGCATCGGCGATGATCCTTTATGGCTTTTTGCCACACGCAAACTCGCAACTGCTTTGCCTTTCAAAAATACCTTTATCACCGCTTCACCTGAAGATTTTTCTTATATGCAAAAAATCAGTGAATATCCTATTATTAAAGGTGGTCAAACGCGTTGCCAATCATTGAAAAATGCTCTTCAACATATCCAAACACCTTTTGTCTTAGTCAGTGATGTGGCAAGGTGGGATACTGATATAGCAGTCGTCAAAACGATGTTAGAATCTATTGATGATGATGTGTCTTGTGTCGTGCCTTATATGAAAGTAGCAGACACGACTTTTTATGAAGGATCATATCTCCAAAGAGAATCTTTAAAACTTATCCAAACCCCGCAACTTAGCAGAGTAAAAGACTTAAGAGAATCTCTTAGCGTTGATAAAGATTTTAGCGATGAAAGTTCTGCTTTGCACCATTTGGGTAAAAAAATCGTATTCGTGCAAGGCAACGAACGAATGAATAAACTCACTCACAGAACAGATATATGGCAACACCAAAAGCGTTTAAATCCCCCTTGTGCAAAAATTTTTGTCGGTAATGGCATTGATATTCACGCTTTTGAAGAAGGGAAAATAATGAAGCTAGGAGGTGTCAAGATAGATTCTCCTCTTGGCTTCAAAGCTCATAGTGATGGCGATGTCGCTTTACATGCTTTAAGTGATGCGATTTTGGGAGCAATCGGAGCAGGTGATATTGGAGAGTGGTTTCCTGATACAGATGATGCTAATCGCAATGCAGATTCTAAAAAAATGCTCCAAAAGATTTATAATTTTGCCCAAAGTGTGGGATATGAGATTATTAATACAGATATAACTATACTTGCTCAAACGCCCAAAATCACACCCTATAAAATAATGATGCAAGAGTGCATCGCTAAAACTTTAGGGATTAAAAAATCCTGCGTCAATATCAAAGCTACGACAACAGAGAATCTTGGCTTTATTGGACGCAAAGAAGGCGTGTGTGTGCAAGCTAATGTCAGTATGCGATATATTGATTGGAGATTTCAAGAATGATTTTGTCAAGGAGGTTTTTTGTGAATGGTATAAGAGATTCTATCAAAAAGGTGAAAACACAATGAAAGTATTAATTATCGAAAATGAAATTTATCTAGCTCAAAGCATTTCTAATAAACTAAGTGATTTAGGGCTTGAATGTGTGATTGCTCATTCCCTCAAAGAAGCACAAAAAGATCGCTATGATGTGATTCTGGCGTCCTTTGGGACGATTAATGAAGGCTATATCGAACTAAGCAAACAATACCCAAACGCGATTATTATTTTAATGATTGCTTATATCAATGATGACACCGTCATTAAACCTCTCAAAAATGGCGTAACAGATTACATTGTCAAACCTTTTATCGTTGATGAGCTCATTCGCAAAATCACGCATTACAAAGCTTATCGCGAAATCAACGAAGAGATTAAATTTTATCGGAGCTATTTTAATTTTATTGAAAAAGAGCTTGGCACTCCCGAACCTTTCTTATACAATCCTCCCTTTGTTATCAAAACAAATTCTCAACGAGGCGCAGATATTTATGCGATGAAATATGCTCGCGAGAAACATATCCAATTTTCGTTTTTTTCCCTCAAAGAAGAATCATGGAAAAGCATTTTTAAAAACCCACCAAAGAAAAATGAAATCTTCTACATTACCAATCTTGAAGAGCTAAAAAAGAGTGATCGTAAAGATTTTTTAGAAGCAGCCCTCAAATGCAATGTAATTGTTTCTATTGTCTCTACTGAAAAAATTGCATTCCCTCAAGTCATTGACATTTCTCAACAAACAAGCAATATCGTGGAGCTTAGCGGCGAGATTCTCTCTGTCAAAGATTATGAAAAAATCATCATTACGAAATTTGAAAGCCGTTATCCCGATATAGAGCTTGCCAAAAAACTCGGTATGAGTCGCAAAAGTCTATGGGAAAAGCGTAAAAAATACGGCATTATCCGTAAGAATAAAAATGTCCAACAATAAGCAAGACTTGATTAAGCACCTGTTTTTAAGCGTGCTTTATAGTGGGTATTCTCCCAAAGCTCCCGGAACTGCTGGAACTATTGTAAGCGTTATTTTGGGATTGCCGATTCTGTATTTTTCACAAGAGACATTATTTTTACTTGCTATTTTCATAGGGCTTTTAGCGATTAAACACATTGATATTTATGAGAATCTCACGCATACGCACGATGACAAAAGTATCGTAATTGATGAACTTGTAGGCGTATGGTTGGCAATGGCTTTTGCAGGTTGGGGGATTTTCAATATTTTATGCGCGTTTGTTTTTTTCAGAATCTTTGATATTTGGAAACCTTCTTTTGTCGGTAGAATTGACAGAGAAGTCAAAGGCGGACTAGGTGTCGTTGGTGATGATGCGCTCGCAGGTGTGCTTGCAGGGATTGTGAGTTTATTGATATTATGGGGTTTGAGATTCTTAAATGTGGATTTAGGGATTTAACAAGCTAGATTCTAAACCTTACCAAACTACACGACTTCAAGCCATTGAGGAAGATAAGCAACGAAACGATCTTGTATTAAAAGATTTTCCATCAAATCCCCTTTGAATGCAACACGCTTAAGATTCTCTTGTTGGCACACCTCAACAAGTGCGCGTGATAGAATCTCACACATTGAGCTTACCACACTATAAGCCATACCCTCGATTTCTAATCCTCCTAAAAGGTAGCATAATGGCAAACGCAAGGATCGTTCAATCTCAATGCCCATTGTATCCGCATCTGTATGAATGACCTTAAAATCTAGCTGACTGACATGGGGGAAAAGATAATTTTGCGCATACTGCAAAAATTGTTCTTTACACTCTTGTGTCCAAGAAATCTTACCGCCAAACATCGCATTCACCACAACAAAAATATCGCTAAAATTGTGGCTAATGCGTGAGTGAGAATCTGCAATGCTCATCTGATGAGATTGAAGATATTGCTCATAATTTTTAATGAGTTTTGCACCGAGTTTATTTTTGCTTGCAATTTGCGTGAGTAAAGTAGAAAGATTGGATTCAAACTGCAGATTCAAAAATTGCTTACAAGAATCTTGGGTATAAATTTTTGTCGGAGCATCGTAACAAAGCTCAAGGCATAATGTCTGCGCCATTGGCTGATCATCAAGCTTATCAATACGGCGAAGAGTTTGGAGGGTTGGAAGCTCTTTAATATAAGCTTTAGCATTATTCAAAGGCTCTTCTATGCGTCCAAAACTATCCCAAAAATACGGCTCACTACAAGCGATACAGCCATGCCCTGCACGGACAGGCCAGCTCGTCTTAGCATTAAACTTGATTTTAGGGCAATTATTAAAAACATAAGGTCCTTTGCAGCCAACTTTATAAAGACAATACGCATTTTCTAGATTCGGATCGTCAAAGCTTTGGGCAAAATCACCGGATTCAAATTTTGCCTTGCGTTCGCACATATCGTGTAGATTCTTACCATAGCTCCACAATGGACGATTGAGCCTATCTAGTGGCGGAATCTCTTGTAAAAGGATATAGTAAAAAATACTCCCTATAATGTTTGCTTCACTCGGTGGGCAACCCGGGATATTAACGACAGGCTTTGAAAGAAATTCTTTAATACCCACTGAACGAGTAGGATTTGGAAAAGCTGCTTGCACTCCGCCAAAACTCGAACAAGTCCCCACAGCAAAAATTGCTTGGGCTTTTTGTGCAATATGTTTGCATTCTGTTTCACCCGTAACACTATCCGCTCCAGAAGTCATAAAATACGCATCTTTGCCTAAAGATACGCCTCCTTCAATCACCAAAATAAAATCCTCTTTGCAAGCATCTTGGAGAGATTTTTTTGCTCCAAAACCACAAGCACCCATAATCGTTTCATGATAATCAAGGCTCATATATTCAAAGATTAGAGAATCTATCCCGGGTTTATCAAGTCGCAATAAACTTTCACTGCAACCTGTGCATTCTGCCATATGCAGCCAAACGAGCTTCATAGGTGGCTTGCGCAAGAGAATCTCTTTGCATATTTCTACGCCCTCTTTAGGGATTCCAATCAAAGTGCAAATTTGAGCAACCCACTCTTGGTTAGTATCATGCGTAATCACGCGAAGAGGATATTTTTGAAGTGATTTGAGATGAGTAGAGAGTTTTTCTAAAATAAGCATCTTATCCATAAGGCAATCCAAAAAAGAAAATATTTCATTGTATCTGATAATTTCTAAAAATGGCGTTAATTACTTTATGCAGATTCTGACTTCTCGTGATATTCAATCCTAGCACAACATTAAAATAACCACGATTGACAGATTCTAAAATCAAAAAAAGAGTATAATTGCCTCTTAATTTTAAGTCAAAAATCCAACAATATTGGAAATCTATGCTATATATGATAAGACGACTCACACAAACAATCAGATTCTATAAAAGGCGTATAATTTACAAGCTAATAGCACGCAAAAAATGTAAATTTACCACACTTCGTGAAAAAAATGGGAAACCATCTTATAAGTTTTTTTATGATGATGCAGATGAATTTGTAGAAGATTTTGTTATGCGTTTGGGCTATACCAAATACCATTATGACGATATTGATTTGCTGATGTTTTTACAAATCCCCCATATCACAAAAGAGGATATTTTAGAGTTATTTAAATGTATTATATTGTGTAGGATTTGGGCGGTAAAAACCGAAACTGATGAGATTATAATAACAACAGAGATTATGATTGATAAATGTGATGAAAATCTCTCTCTAGATTCTTCCAAGCCCACTTACATCAAAGAATACTTTAATGCTATGGGGCAGCTTTTCCTCGCAGGATATATAGACTTTGGCTGCGATTGGGACGATGATTACAAGAGACGCGACTACCCGACAAACTTATCTTACTACAAGGAAGACAAATATCAAGCGTGGATTTATTTTCGGGATCATTTTCTCTACAAAGAAGCATACGCAAAAGGGTGGGAAGATGATATTTTCATTTATGAGGATAAAGAATATACAGAAAAAGACTGCCCTCGTGGGACCTACATTGATGAAGAGGGCAAAGAAGTAGCTTGCTACAAAGGATATAGCACGATGTATTCTCCGACTTCTTGGGATACACCTAAATACTGGTCGCAATACAATATTTGGGCGACAATCACTCCCAAGGGCAAACGATACCTTTATGACATTTTACAACCAAGAATCCATGACAAATACAAAGACTTAGAAGTAGAGATTAATAATAAAGGCGAGATTCTACAATGGTTTGGAGAAATTAACCGATAAAACTCTATAACTGCATATTTTGGGCTTTTGAGCAGAATTTTATAAACTTTTACCCTAAGTTTGATACGAGAATCTTAATCCTTAGTTTCTACTTCTTCGCGGTATTTGCATTTAGGACATTCGTAAATGTGTTTTTTGCGATAATCTCTTTCGCACATCATTTCTCCACATTGCGGGCATTTTTGATTGACAGGCTGAAATTTTGAGATAAAGTTGCATCGCGGATAATTACTGCACCCAAAGAACGCGCCTCTTTTACTGAATCTTTGCACGATTGCTCCGCCACATTGTGGGCATACAACTCCCTCCACACTTTTAGGCTCTTTGACTTTGAGAGATTTAGTATTTTTACAATCCGGATAACCGCTACACGCGATAAATTCACCATTGCGTCCAAACTTTTTCACCATTGGCTTACCACATTTTTCACACACACCTTCTTGAGAAGAAGATTCTAAAGATTGGGGTGATGGCTTGATATATTTACATTTAGGATAACCGCTACACGCGATAAATTCACCATATTTGCCATTTCGTTGCACAAGCTCCTTCCCACACTTTGGGCATATTTCACCCGTAGGAATGGCAACTTTTTGCGAGGCGATATTACTTTTACCTTTCTCAATCTTTTGCATAAAAGGCTCATAAAAATCCCACAACACCTCTTCCCAATGTGCGTTTTGTTGTGCAATTTCATCAAGCTTATCTTCTAAGGCTGCACTAAAATGAGAATCCACAATCTCATCAAAATGCTGCTCAAGCATTTCGGTAACCTTAAATGCACTTTCTTGCGGGATAATTTGCTTTTTCTCAATCTTAATATAATCCCGCGCGACAAGCAATGCAATAGTCGGAGCATAGGTCGAAGGACGCCCAATCCCCAATGTTTCAATCGTCTTAATAATACTTGCTTCAGAGTATCGCGCAGGAGCTTCAGTAGATTTTTGATGAGATTCTAATTGTTGGATAGCGACTTCATCGCCCTCTTTGCATTCTGGCAATAATTTATCCTTATCATCATTTTCAATAATTTTATAGAATCCGTCAAATATCAGCTTGCGCCCATTTGCTTTAAATTCGATCTTATGCGGACTATTTGGAGCACTAAAAAGAATACTTTGCGTTTCAAAGAGCGCATCTTGACTCTGTGAAGCAAGGAAACGATAATAAATCAGTTTGTAAAGCTTGTATTCGTCTGGCTTAAGGTAACTTTGAGCGATTTGAGGCGTGAAGTCAAGATTTGTCGGTCGTATCGCTTCGTGCGCTTCTTGAGCGGCTTTAGATTTATTGGCATACACTTTAGGTTTGCTAGGAATATATGCTTTTCCATACATTTTTTCGATCACTTGTAATGCAGCCTTTTGAGCCTCTTTCGCGATATTGAGACTATCTGTCCGCATATAAGTGATAATCCCCATAATACCATTATTTGTTTCGACACCTTCATAAAGCCTTTGGGCAAGACTCATTGTGCGTGAGGGAGAATATCCTAATTGACTTGAGGCACTTTGTTGTAAAGTAGAAGTCATAAAAGGCGGAGGAGTGGGAATCTTTTTATTTTTTTTGCTGATTTGAGCAATGATAAAATGTTGCGACTGAATATCTTGGAGTATCTCTTGGACTTGATTAGAATCTTGCAAAGAAAGCTTTTCAAGTTTCTTTTTATAAGTAATCAATTCAGATTCTATTAAATGCTCACCAAAAGCTGCAGTAATCGTAAAATAAATCGTAGGTTTAAAAGCAAGAATCTCTCTTTCTCTATCTACTATAATCTTTAATGCCGCGCTTTGCACTCTTCCAGCAGACAAACCTCTTTGAATCTTTGAAGAAATCAATTGTGAAAGCTTAAAACCTACGATACGATCAAGCAACCGCCGAGCTTGCTGTGCATTAACCTTGCTCATATCAATCAAGCGTGGATTCTGTAGTGCTTCGTCAATCGCACTTTTTGTGATTTCATGAAAAACAATGCGCGGAAAATCTTCATAAGACTTGCCAATAGCTTGTGTAATATGGAATCCAATCGCTTCACCCTCTCTGTCTTCATCGGTTGCGATATAGGTAACTTTTGCCTTTTGACTAGCAGACTTGATTTTAGAAACAATCTCACTATGGTCTTTATCAATTGCATATTGAGGGATAAAAGAATGATCTTTAATCTCTATACCCAAAGTGTATTTAGGCAAATCTCTAATATGCCCCTTAGAAGCAAGAACTTCATATTTATTTCCTAGAAAATTTTTAATCGTTTTAGCTTTAGCGGGCGATTCAACGATAATCAGATCTTTCATAATGCTCTTCCATAAAACAAGGTATCAATCATTTAAGATCTCAATTCTAACATAGAATCTTGAAATTTAGTAACAATCTACTTAAAAAAATTGGAATGCCTTTTGCTTTATCGGCATTAATAAAAAAAGTTTTAGCAAAGGATGCAAAATGAGTTTTAGGATAAACACTAACATTTCAGCCCTTTCTGCACACACAATCGGTGTTCAGAATAATCGGAGTTTGCATAGCTCTTTAGAAAAGCTTAGCTCTGGATTAAGATTAAATAAAGCGGCTGATGACGCTTCAGGTATGGCGATTGCAGATAGTTTGAGAAGTCAAAGCGAAAGCTTGGGACAAGCGGTAAGAAATGCCAATGATGCAATCGGTATGATACAAATTGCTGATAAAGCAATGGACGAACAAATCAAGATTCTTGATACTATTAAAAATAAGGCGATTCAAGCCGCTCAAGATGGTCAAAGTAACGAAACAAGAAAGGCATTGCAAAGTGATATTATCCGTTTATTAGAAGAGCTTGATAATATTGCAAATACTACAAGTTATAATGGTCAGCAAATGCTTTCTGGTGCATTTTCTAATAAAGAATTTCAAATTGGTGCGTATTCTAATACCACTATTAAAGCCTCAATCGGACCAACAAGCTCGGACAAAATCGGACATGTGCGTATGGAAAGCAGCTCATTTGGTGGTATCGGTATGCTTGCTTCTGGGGCAGCCTCGAATCTTAGCGAGGTTATGTTGAAGTTCAGACAAGTTGATGGTAAGCATGATTTTGAGATTGAAACCGTTAAAATTTCTACATCAGCAGGCACAGGACTGGGTGTTTTAACAGAAGTTATCAATAAGTATGCTGACACACTCGGCGTGCGTGCATCTTGGAATTGTATGGCGACAGGCGATGTGCCTGTGCTTTCTGGGACGGTCAAAGGCTTGGTCATCAACGGCGTAACAATTGGTAATGTCAATGATGTGCGCAAAAATGATTCAGATGGACGATTGATTAATGCGATTAACTCTATCAAAGAACGAACAGGTTGTGAAGCTTATACCGACATCACCGGGCGTATTAATGTCCGAAGCCTTGATGGACGCGCTATCTCTATTCAAACCGAAGGAGATAGTGGAAAAGTCTTTGGTGGAGGAAACTTCGCGGGAATCTCCGGCACAGAACATGCAATTATCGGACGCTTAACGCTCATACGAACAGATGCGAGAGACATTATCGTCAGTGGTGTTAATTTTAGCCATATTGGATTCCATTCCGCACAAGGTATTGCAGAATATACTGCCAACCTCCGATCTGTCCGTGGAGAAATGGACGCAAACATTGCATCAGCTTGCGGAGCTAACCCCAATGTCGCTCAAGCAAACTTGCATTTTGATGGTATCGGGGCTGGGGTTACAAGCCTTAGAGGTGCGATGGTCGTTATGGATATGGCAGAATCTGCACGGATTCAGCTTGACAAACTCCGCGCAGATATTGGTTCTGCACAGATTCAGCTTGTTACGACAATCAACAATGTCTCTGTTACACAAGTCAATGTCAAATCTGCAGAATCTCAAATCAGAGATGTGGATTTCGCTGAAGAATCCGCTACATTCTCTAAGCACAACATTTTGGCACAAAGTGGTAACTTTGCAATGGCACAAGCTAATGCTGTCCAACAAAATGTGCTTCGATTGCTTCAATAGTCTAAAGCAAGCAGGATAGAATGCAAGATTTTTTTAGCCTTAATCTTTCTGCTTTGGGGGTGCGCTCTCCTAAGCTCGCCCTTAAACTACATAATTTCATACCCAACCAAAACTTTGAAGTCTATCAAAGCAATGACCCGCTTAATATCAATATCATTGACAAACGCACTAACACGCCTCTTTTTCAAACTAACCCCATTGAAGAGACAAATGCAAAAATCAAAGCATTTAGCTCTTACTCGCATTATCCTTATTTGTATTGCTTTGGGATAGGCAATGGCGTATTTTATAAGGTTTTATTGCAAAATGAGCTGCTAAAGCGCATTGTTTTATTAGAACCTGAACTTGAGATACTTTTTATCGTCTTGCATCTAATGGATTTTTCTGATGATATACTTTCTGGACGCATTATTTTTTTAGATGCTAATGATTGCGATTTTAGTCGTATTGATCTCCTTTTTGCGACAAATCGTGATGCAAAAATTTACTCCAAAGTCTATGATTTGCATATTTTTAATACTTACTACGATAGATACAACACGCTTTATATTCATATCAATCAGCTTTTTATTCGCGCGATTGAACATAATGTCGTGAGTGTTGGTAACGATAGTCGTGATTCAATCATTGGCATCTCTCACCATATACAGAATCTCCCTGATGTTATCAAATCCCCGACTTTAGTAAATCTCCTTGGACAACTCAAAAATAGAGAAACTGCCATCATTGTTGCAACAGGACCGAGCTTAAATAAACAACTCCCTCTCCTTAAGCAGATTCAAGATTATGCTACGATTTTTTGTATTGATGCTTCATTTCCTATTTTGGCAAGAGAAGGTATCAAGCCTGACATTGTTTTCTCACTAGAACGCGTGGATCTCACAGCTAGATTCTATGAGGATACGCCAAAAGAAGCACACAAAGGTGTCATCTTTGCTATCACTTCAATCGTGCATCAACGCCTTAAAGACGCCCTTAAGGGAGATGAGATTCAATATAGTTTGCGTCCTTTTGGTTACACAAATTATTTTGATATTGCCGAATATGGCTATATTGGAATCGGAATGAGTGCAGCAAATATGGCGTATGAACTTGTCGTGCATTCACGCTTTAAACGTTGTATTATTATCGGGCAAGATCTTGCTTTTGGAGAAGATGGCACATCACACGCACAAAATGCAGTGTATGGCACAAATGAAATTAACCCTAAAACAATGGAAGAAAAAGGGCAAAAAGTAATGGTGGAAAAATACGGCGGGGGTGGAATGGTCGAAAGCACTCGCATTTGGAAACTCTTTCTTACATTTTATGAGCGTGATATTGCCAATACGCCTTATCCGATTGAAGTGATCAATGCCACAGAAGGCGGGGCAAGGATCAATGGTTGTAAAGAAATGCCTTTCGCACAAGCTATCACTCTTATCAATCAATCGCAAAAAAAATCCCCTATAAAACTCTCTCCACCCACACCTGAAGAATATCAAAAAAATCTTCAAAAAATCACAGAAAAAACGCAGCATTGGATTGCATTTGGCACAGAAAAGAAGGCTTTGATTGAAGAAGTATTCTTAGAAGTTGCCGCTCTTACGGAGAGATTCGAACTTCTCAACAAAGAGGGGCGTTTGGAAGAGCTAGAAGCAAAAGAATTGCAAGATTGTATTGACAGAATCCAACAGGTAAAAGAACTCTTTGATCAAAAAGAATTCCGAGAGTGTTTTATGGACGCGCTACAATCATATATTTTTCATCAAGAAATGGACATTGCGCGCATTTTAGTAATGCCTACTTACAACGAAGAAAGCAAACTTGTCAAACAAGCAGAGCTTATTTACGCGCACAAATATTGGCTTTTTTCACTTGCAGGTGGAATGGATGTTGTCATTGAAATGGTAAAGCAAGCTTATGAAAAATGGGAAATTTGAGAGTAGATTAATGATAATTTGATTGCATTATTGCATCAAGTCATTAAAGCTAATGAAGATGTAGGCGACATAGAAGTTGGGGAGGAGATAGGACTTCATTTAGCCGTGATGGCTTTTAAACCGACAAGATTCAAAGTTTGTTTGCTCATCAAGCTCCCGCCACGCACATAAGGATTTTGATAATCATAGACCAAAAATCCCGCCTTAATCGCATTTTGACGAATGGGAGAACTTTGCGAATAAGTAGTCAAAATCCCTTGTGGCTTCAAAAGAGAAAAAAGTTTGTAAAAATACTCCTCGCTCCATAAGGTGGGATTTTTCGTGGGACTAAAGGCATCTTGATAGATGATGTGGAAAAAATCTGATTCGAAATATTGCAGATACTCTAGTGCATCGCCTTTATATAATTCAATGCAAAATTCCATATTGTGAGACAAACATTCATCATAACGCGTAATACGAGAATCTTGCCCTAAAGTTTCTAAAATCTGACATATATTAAGAGATTCTCTAAACATTTCAGGATAAGTAAAATCTAAAAGCTTTGTGAATATTTTTTTGTCAATTTCAGGTGTATAAATCTTGAGCAACCCCTTAAAATGATGCTGGATACAAAATGCAATAGTTGCAAAAGTATTATAACCCAAACCAAAACAAATATCCAAAATATGAATCTGTGAGGGCAAAGGCTGCCAATGCTCAAAAGCAGGAGTGATGTGCTTGTATATCGTCTCACTCAATGCTCCATCTTTAAGGCTATGGTAACATTCACTGAAAGTTTCATTATAAGCACTCCAGCTCCCATCAGAGCTTTCTCTCTGCCACTTTTCACTCAATATCTTTCACCTCATAACCATGAGTGAGAATCCACCAACTCAATGCAGTCGCTTGTTGCAAACGCTTGTATAGACTTGAAGCCAGCTCTTCATCATTATTGCGTGCTATTCCGTCTTTAAAATATTCTAGTTTGCCATTTTTATCATACATAAAACGATCCGTAGCAATTGTAAAATACCCCAATGCTACATTTTTCTCGACCAATGCAATCACTTCATTGCTCACCAAAGGTCTCCCAAAGCTTGGATAAGCATAACCATCAGGAGCGACTATTTCAACGATAGTTGGAGTAATATCAATATGTGAGCCAATGTTGTTTCTTTTCTTTAAATCAAGTGCTGGTGAATAAACAATCAAAGGTATAGTTTTACTCACTTTGGCACTCATATCAATCTTAGGAAATTCACGATCATAGTGATTACCCGTGATGACAAAAAGAGAATTGGGCATAGTCTTTGAGAGGTCTTGTATAAATTTTGTAATCACCTTATCTTGATACCAAATGCTTCCAATCAACCTTGAATCTTTCTTTTCATACGAAGTGTGTTTGAAAAGATTCTCTATCTCTTCAAGCGGAACATTAAACTGCTCCAAAGGAATATCATAAGGCGGATAATGTGGAGAGGTAAGTATCATATTAAAAGTTGGGCGATAACGTTCTTTAAAAATATTTCCACGAACAAAAGCGAATAAATGATGATCATAAGCCCCCCATGCACCTTCGTAAGGCAATGGATAGCCATTGAGCTTCGCATTATGGACAATATGTGTGCTGTCATAAACTTCATCAAACCCTTGCAAATGGGCATATTGCTCAAGGTTTTGCCACATACCCAATCCGCTATAATAAAAAGTGTTTTGATAGCCTAAATCCTTCAGTATGATGCCCGGGGCAGTCGCAAAAGATTCTAATTTGCCCAGCATTGATCCAATGGGTAATTCAGTCTGAAAAAGCCCTGTAAGATAAACATCGATATTTTTCATTGTTGTATTGGCATTTTCTAAAAACACACCTATTTTGACTCCATGGGAATCTTCGAGCAATGACTTCAATCCTGATGTCAAGCCTATCTCATTATATTCTTCACTGAAATGATATTCACTCAAACCATCTACAATAATATAAAATATATGTTCGATCTTCACATCTGAATGATTATTTACCTTCTTCGTCAAAAGCTTTTTAAGATCATAACTTGTATTTTGATTATCCAAATGAAAATACTCTCTTGTCGCTTCTAAAGGAGTTTGAGATACATAATCACTGAAATGAGAATTAGAAATTTTACGATGATCTTTATAGATTAAATACAAATTTCTAAATGCCCCTGTGCTGACTTTACTTAAAAATTGATTATCAATAGGTTTGATAACTTGACTAAAATCAACCCTTTTAAAGCTAAACCCTCCATGAAATGAAAATACCATCATCAATGCAAAAATAACAAATAAAATAAATGCTGCAATCGATGATTCTCTACGAGTAGAACGCGAATGAATTGAGCTTAATGGGTCATAACCATAATCGCGCACGATTTTAAAAAAAATCTTGCTGTATATTGCTATAAAAAGAATCCCCAGAACAATACCTATCAAAACTTTGGGTGCGATAGTGTATTCTTTTTGAATCTGCGGATTCGCAAAAATTTTACCATTACCAAACAATGCGCCATAAAGATTAGCATTAAACACATCGCCATATATTTCAAAAAAGACAATCTCATACATTCCGACAAAAATACTTAAGCCCAACACAGCTAAAACATAAAGCCATAATATCACCCATCGGAATTCTGTCCAAAATAAAACTAAACCCAGTGCAAAATAACCTAAAGTAAAAATAGCAATACTGCTTGAATCATACCGCAAACTATTGACAAATGTTTTCCAATATTCATAAAAATCTTCTACATTGCCTATATCATCATAATAAATATTGCCATATATGATAAAAACCACATTAAGAATAAAAAAAATAAAATATAAGAAAAATGCAAAAAAGATTGATTCTACAAGCAGTTTTTCAAACCACTTTTTTTTCATTGTTTCCTCCAAATAAAATAATTTAAAATAACACAAAAGCTTGCCTTCCATAAAGATTTGGAAAGCAAACAAAAACCAAGATTCTAAACCTTGCAAAATAAATTTTCAGTAAAAAATAACTTAAAAAATATTTTTTAAAACTTTTGAATCCGTATTGACGCATACAAGAAACCGGAGCATCAAGAGGGACAAAAAAGATTCGATAGAATATGGCATAAAAATAGAAATAATATTTTAATGGGGGGGGGGGCAGCAAAATCTCTTTGTGTTATTGTCATAAAATAACATTCCTTAGATTCACTACCACTCCCTTAATCAACTTGATAATTTGCAATCTTAACAGATTCTAAAACACTTATCTAAAGTGCTTTAGTAAAATTTACAATACGTGCAACGCCTTCTTTAAGCTGCTCTAATGAACAAGCAAAAGATAAACGAACAAAACCTTCCATACCAAACGCACAACCGGGCACGAGAGCCACCCCTTGATCTTCAAGAATCTTATGGCAAAACGCCATTGAATCATTGCCATATTGTGGGAGCTGTTGAATATTGATAAAAAGATAAAACGCACCTTGAGGTTTATTGACACTCAAACCTTGAATATTATTAATCGCATCGCAAGTAAAATTCATACGCTCTTCAAAAGCTACACGCATTTCTTCAATTTCATTATCCGCTTCACCCTTGAAAGCTACCACTGCAGCTTTTTGTGTGATAGAATTAATATTTGAAGTGCATTGACTTTGCAAATTATTGATAAGCTGAACAAGTTTTCTGTCTTTGCTTGCAAGATAGCCTATTCTCCAACCTGTCATAGACACAGACTTGCTTAAACCATTAATAGTGATTGTGCGTTGCATCATATCATCACTGATTGCTGCAACCGAATAAAACTTCACTCCATACACAAGCTTTTCATACATTTCATCACTCACCACCCAAATTTTCGTCCCTTTAAGCACCTCGGCAAGAGCGGCAATCTCTTCTTGCGTATAAACCATTCCCGTAGGATTTGAGGGCGTATTAAGTATGAGCATTTTGGTTTTAGGGGTGATTGCCTTTTTGAGCTGACTTGCTGTAATCTTAAAATTACTTTCTTGTGTTGTTTGCACAATCACAGGCTTACCACCACTATAAATGACAAGCTCTGGATAAGTAACCCAATAAGGCGAAGGAATGATCACTTCATCACCCACATCGACCAATGCTTGAATCACATTGAAAAGCGAATGTTTTGCGCCATTACTCACGAGAATCTCATTCTTTTCATATTTTAAGCCATTCTCACGCTCCAACTTTCCCTTGATAGATTCTAAAAGCTCGGGGATTCCAGCCACAGCGGTATATTTAGTGAATCCGCTTTTTAAAGCTCTTATTGCTTCATCTTTAATAACTTGTGGAGTGTCAAAATCAGGCTCTCCTGCTGAAAAACTTAAAACATCTTTCCCTGCTTGCTTAAGCTCTCTTGCCAAAGTGCTGATAGCAATTGTGGTCGATTCTCCTAAAGATTCTATCCGCCTTGCGTATGATTGCCCCATTTTTATGTCCTCCATTGTTTTTAAAGTAGCAAAACCGCGAAATTATAGCACAATTTTAAAGTATTGATTATTCTTTAATATCTGCAAGTTTGAGTGTAAATTCAATTTCACCTTTGCTTAGTCGCATTTCTTTAGCAATCGCATCAATACTCCAACCATCACGAAACATTCCGATAATACGCTTTTCATCGATATTTGTGCTTGATGTCGGAAAATAACCAAACTCACGAATCTTTTCTTCAATATGCACTAATCTTTCTCCGATATAGCCCTGCTCTTTATTGACTTGTGCTTCGAGAATCTCAATCTGACGATACACATTGACCAAAGCATTATTCACCGCATCAATAGATTCTGTTTTAATGCGTGTGTTTAAGGCAGCACTACTAAGCTGATTTTCAAGTTCATTGTCCTTGACCCATTTGTGAATCTTGAAAATCTCATTATTCAAATCTTCAAATCCCTTTTCAAACCGCCTCAAACGTTTGTTTAAATCAAGACTGCGCGTATAGCTAAAGAAAGACACGAGACACACAATACCAATAGCGATTAAGCCAAAAATCATTCCTATACTGCCCATTGAAAAGCCAAACAACATAACTTATCACTCCTCTTTAAATCTATCTTAAACTTTTAGAATCCAAAATCATCAGCCGCTCTCTCTCTGCAACCAAACTATCAAAATCGCCTGCATCATTTGTATGAATGCGTTCTATTCGCATAACTTGTGGGTGCAAAGCCAATCCAAAAAGACCAATATATCGCTGGGGAAAAATAGGCAAGAAAAGCCGCAAATAATAAGCTTGCTGCTCATTAAAAGTTGGCTTAGGCATACACAATACGCTATGCCCTATATGGCTTATCATCTCTTGAGATTCTAATGGGATATAAGTTTTGGTTTTTTGATCAAGGATTTGTTCCAAGCGATCAATTTTTTTATAAATTTCAATCAGTAGCTCTAAAAGCACTTCATCAGTCTCTTGCATACGATTTTTTGATTTTAATTTATTAAGCCATTGATTCAAAACACCCTGTTTTTGTTCTGCAAGCGTAATAAACTCTTTTCTAAATTGCTCTTCATTGGCTTCATTGACTTTTGAAAAATCAATTTCTAGCTCACAAGGAGCGATTCTTGTTTGGATTCCCAACTCGTCAAGCAACTTTTTAAAGTCCATAAATCCGTCCTATCGAATCAAACAAAATAAAAAAGAAAAACAAAACACCCAAATAACCATTGGTTACAAAAAATGCCTTAGGAATATTTTTAAGATTTGTATGGACGAGATATTGCTCATAGCAGAGCATTAAAGCAGAGCAAAAAACACCCACATAAGCTATGATAGAGAGTTCAGCCTCCCAGACAAACAAAAACCAACTGATTATAGCAATAATATGACACAGACGAGAAAAATAAAGTGTTTTGCGTTCGCCAAATTTCGCAGGAATTGAATGAAGATGATGTTGTTTGTCAAACTCAATATCTTGCAAAGAATATAATAGATCAAATCCAGCCACCCAAAACATCACTCCGACTGACAAAAACAAGCACCAATACGGAATCTCTCCTAGTATGGCAATAACGCCAGCAATCGGAGCAAGTGCCAAGCACAAGCCCAATACCCAATGAGCCAACGCACTAAAGCGTTTCATATAAGAATATAATGCCAAAATGAGCAAAAATGGAACAGACAAATAAAAGGCTAAGGAGTTAATATAATAAGACACCACAATAAAAACAATAATATTTATAAGATTAAAGCATATCAAAGAAACTAAACCTATGCGCCCATCGACACTAGGACGATTACTTGTGCGGGCATTACGAGCATCTATATCTCTGTCTTTCAAACGATTAAAACCCATAGCAAAATTTCTTGCGCTAATAAGTGCCAACGCGCATAAAAATAGGGTTTTCCAACCAAACCAAGGAATACCATGAAGCTGCATACTTGCTACTATCATCGCAATCAAAATAAAAGTGCTTGAAAAAATAGTATGCTCAAATGCAACTAATTCGCTAAAATCTTTTAATGTCCCTTTGAATCTTTCCAACATTTACCCTATCCATTTCTTAAACTGACTTAAACTTTCTCCCAAAATATTCATCATAATTTGATAAATTTAAAGCTTTAATGACCAAAGATTCTAAGACATATAACCAAAAAATAAGCTAAAACTCCGCAAAAATCATACAAAATCATCAGATTGTGTTATTGTTTTGTGCGTTTTTTATGATAGAATCTACTTTATTCAAAAGCTTAAAGGACAATCATTGCTCGCATTGCTCAAAATGGAGTCAATTTTTGTTCTTGCAAGATTCTAATGAGGACTAAAACAAATGGACAAATTAAGCTATATTGACATCGGCATTTTGGTGGTGCTTATACTGCTTTCTATCAAGGGTATTTGGCAAGGGATTATTCGTGGGCTTGCGAGTTTTTTAGGAATCTTGCTTGGGATTTTTTTTGCTTCAAGATATTATACAAGTATGGGAGATTGGTTTGCCCGCACACTTTATGACTTTAATACACCCGAGATTAATGCACTCATTGGATTTCTTATTACTATCACATTGATTTGGGCAATCTTTTTGTTACTCGGAGAATTTCTTTTTCGGATACTTAGATTTACACCATTAGGAGTGCTTGATGGAGCATTAGGCTTAATTTTTGGCTTTTGTAAGGCATTTTTGATTATCTCCATTATCGTCTTTGGTATTACACAAATCGAATGGCTTAAAAACTTTTCACAAAATATGGAGCAAAACAGCTCATTATTTCCCTTGATGAAAAAACTCTCGATTCAAATAATGAATCTTGACCAAGTGCAAGAAGTCAAAGAGAATCTTGGAAACATCAATACACAAACGCTTACCGATACGATTCAAGAAAGTGTAGAAAATGTTAAGGATAAAGTCGAGGCAACCGCAAAAGAAGCGCAGGATACAATCCAATCAAAAATCAATCCTAAAAAAGAAGATTGATTATTCGTAATTTAAAAAATAATTTTTCTAAAGGAAGGAATCGCCAAAACAATGTTTTCAAACTTTTACACACAACAAAGAATCAAAAAACGAGATCTTTTGCGTGATAATGGGGCAAATCCCTATGCTAATAATGTCGAGCGCACACTAAAAAACGCTGCATTTTTAGAAAAATACGCTTATCTCTTAGCAGATACAGATTCTGAAGCTCATACCACAGGACAAGAATCTCCCTCGCAACCCACAGAATCAATCGTAGGGCGTGTGCGTTTTATCCGACTTATGGGCAAAGCTTGTTTTATGAAGATTCAGGACGAAAGTGGGATTCTTCAAGCATATGTATCTAAAAATGATATAGGTGAAACCTTTGAGATTGTCAAAAAGATTCTAGAGGTGGGAGATATTGTCAATGTCAGTGGCTATGCTTTTGTAACTAAAACAGGTGAGCTTAGCATTCACGCTCTATCATGCCAGATTCTCACTAAAAGTATTGTGCCTTTGCCAGAAAAATTTCATGGCTTAAGTGATATAGAATTACGCTATCGCCAACGTTATGTAGATTTGATTGTCAATGAAGAAGTAAAGAAAACTTTTGAATTGCGCAGTAAGATTATTTCTTGTGTGCGCAGATTCTTTGAACAAAAAGAATTTTTAGAAGTCGAAACTCCCATGCTCCACCCTATACCCGGTGGAGCAAATGCACGACCTTTTATCACACATCACAATGCGCTCAAAGTAGATAGATATTTGAGAATTGCTCCCGAGCTTTATTTAAAGCGACTTATTGTTGGGGGATTTGAAGCTATCTTTGAGCTCAATCGTAACTTTCGTAATGAAGGAATGGATCACTCTCACAACCCAGAATTTACGATGATTGAGTTCTATTGGGCATATAAAACTTATAAAGACCTCATTTGTCTTACTCAAGAGCTTTTTAAATTTATCCTTGATGAGCTCAAACTCCCCTCTACTTTAGAACACAATGGGCAGTGTATCGATTTTACACACTTTACAATTTTGACTTACACACAAGCTCTTGAAGAAATAGGCGGGATTCCCAAAGCAATCATTGAAGATAAAAATAAACTTTTACAATTTCTACAAGAAAAACATCTTCAAATAGAATCAAATGCACCTTATGGCAAACTTCTTGCCGAAGCCTTTGATGAGTGTGTCGAGCATAAACTCATTAATCCTACTTTTATTGTTGAATACCCTATCGAAATTAGCCCTTTAGCACGGCGCAACGATCAGAATCCAAACATTGCAGATCGTTTTGAGCTTTTTATCGGGGGTAAAGAGATTGCTAACGGATTTAGCGAATTAAATGACCCCTTAGACCAATTTGAACGTTTTAAAGAACAAGTGAAAGCAAAAGAAGCAGGCGATGAAGAAGCTCAATATATGGACGAAGACTATGTATGGGCATTGGCTTATGGTATGCCACCCACAGCAGGAGAAGGGATTGGTATTGATCGCTTGGTAATGCTTTTAAGTGATGCAAAAAGTATTAAAGATGTGATTTTATTTCCTGCATTAAAGCCAAACTAAAACAAAGTTTAAATATAATGATACAAAATCATCATAACTAATAACTACTTCAAGATTAAGGAGAATAATACATAATGGCTTATTTGATTGAAAAAGAAGATGCACAGATTTTTGACCTTATCAATCAGGAATGGCGACGTCAAAATGATCATTTAGAAATGATTGCAAGTGAAAATTTTACTTTTCCTAGCGTGATGGAAGCAATGGGCAGTATATTGACTAATAAATACGCCGAAGGTTATCCCTTTAAACGCTACTATGGGGGTTGCGACTTTGTCGATCAAATCGAAAATATTGCAATTGAGCGAGCAAAAAAGCTTTTTGGTGTGCAATTTGTCAATGTCCAACCTCACTCTGGTAGCCAAGCAAATGCGGCTGTATATGCAGCTTTGCTCAAACCTTATGATAAGATTCTCGGTATGAATCTAAGCCATGGCGGACATCTTACTCATGGGGCAAAAGTCAGCACGACAGGGCAGCTTTATCAAAGCTTTTTTTATGGAGTTGAGCTTGATGGACGTATTGATTATAATAAACTTGCCCAACAAGCAGAAGTCGTCAGACCTAATATCCTTGTGTGTGGATTTTCAGCTTATACACGCGAGCTAGACTTCAAACGACTCCGAGAAATTGCAGATTCTGTAGGGGCATATTTAATGGGTGATATTGCCCATGTAGCAGGATTGGTAGTTGCTGGTGAATATCCCAATCCCCTTCCTTATTGTCATATTGTTACTACTACGACACATAAGACTCTCCGCGGTCCGAGAGGAGGGTTGATTATGACCAATGATGAAGAAATTAATATTAAAATCAATAAAGCTGTATTTCCGGGTATTCAAGGCGGTCCTTTAATGCATGTCATTGCAGGAAAAGCTGTAGGATTCAAAGAAAATCTCAAGCCTGAATGGAAAACCTATGCCAAACAAGTCAAAGCCAATATCCAAGCTCTTGCAAAAGTGCTTGTTGCAAGAAAATATGATCTTGTCAGTGGAGGCACAGATAATCACTTAATACTAATGAGCTTCTTAAATAAAGAGTTTAGTGGTAAAGATGCTGACTTGGCTCTGGGCAATGCAGGCATCACGGTTAATAAAAACACCGTTCCGGGCGAACACCGTTCTCCATTTGTAACGAGCGGTGTTCGCATCGGTTCTCCTGCATTGACAGCACGGGGTATGAAAGAAAAAGAATTTGAATGGATTGGGACAAAGATTGCTGATATCCTTGATGATATAAACAATACTGCCCTGCAACAAAAAATCAAAACCGACATTAAAGACTTTACTAAAGATTTTAATATCTATGATCAACCAATTTTTTAGGGAGGGTGGGCTATGACTGAAATGGATTTGAAACTTATCAAGATGGATACATCGCATTACTACCAACGCGTAAATGGTCTAGGGGTAAAAGTAAATTTTATGGGACGGATTCTCTACGACAAATACGAAAGAGTTGATGCAATGCTCACCTCGATGTTAATCAACAAACATTTTCGTAAAGAGATCACTATTGCCCACTCTCTCTTACTTGCCAATGGCAAAAAAGTTGAAAATATTGTGTTTGATTATAACGGACGCAATCCAGAAAGATTCTATCATCGCGCTCAATTACTATTGCGTGAAGAAGGTTTCTTAAATTTTACAGCATTCAATAGCAAGACACCCGGTCATTTGCATTTATACATTCACAAAGGACATACAGAAATTGGCGAAGGAAAAAGATTAGGTAAAACACTTTCAATGAAACTAGCCCAACACTGCCCCAAAGAATGGAAAGTCTTTCCCAATGACGAAATGCCCCTTAATTTTAATATCTTAACCTTGCCCTATGATGTCTATGCGAAAGAGCGTGGGGCTTCTTGGGCAAGGCATATGTAATCAAATATATGTAAGGAGTAAATTATGGAAACAAAAAGAGAACTTAATGATATTCTAATCAACGATGAAGAATTCCAAAAACAAAATCGCACCAAAAAATTGATTATGATGATTGCAATGGCACTCATCTTTTTGAGTATTTTAATTGCCGTTGTATTCATCATCACACGCGAAGAGGAAGATTTAACAGAACAAACCATTGCAACTGAAGGAGGGCTTACCCCTATCAATAAGGATTCTGACCAATTTGTAGATGTCCCACTAGAAACAAATGCTTCTACCGAGGATCCTTTCCAAAAGATACTTGATGATATTCGCACACGCAATAGTGGCAGTGATGCAGCAAATAACACACAAGTTGCTAGTGTTGATAAACCTCGCACAGATTCTAAGCCTCCTGTCGTTTTGCCTCCTAAAGATGTTAAACCTGCGCCCGTTGTCAAACCTGCAGAATCTAAGCCTACGCCACCTCCTGCAAACAAACCGGCAACGCCAACAACTCCTCCCGCAAAACCTGCGCCCGTTGTCAAACCTACAGAATCTAAGCCTACGCCACCTCCTGCAAACAAACCGGCAACGCCAACAGCTACCGCTCAAACCAATCCTCCTGCTACACAAACAAATACACAGCCTGTGAGCATTACAAATGTTTTCAATGATATTTCTACGCCCACAGATACCTCCAAAAATGGACAAGTAGCAGAAAAAGGATTCTATATCCAAGTAGGATCATTTGCCAACAAACCGAGCGATGAATTTCTCAAAAAAATCAGCAATTACAGCTACCGCGTCTATGCAGGCACTTCAAATGGTCAAGCTACGACAAAATATCTCATCGGTCCTTATAATTCTCGTATTGAGGCAGGACGTGATTTACCAAAATTTACCACACTCGTTACCGATCCTGTGCATTTCGAGGTTAAATAATCCAATCTTCCGATGAGTAAATCATTTGGTATTATCGGTGTAGCGGGCTTTATAGCCCCTCGTCATCTCCAAGCAATCAAGCAAAATGCTTGTGAGCTCCGATGCGCAATGGATTTGCGTGATTGTGCCGGAATCCTTGATTCATATTTTCCCCAAGCAGATTTTTTTGTCGAACCTGAACGTTTTGATCGCTATCTTGACAAACTAAAACGCAACCACACACCACTTGATTATATCAGTATTTGTTCGCCAAACTACCTTCATGACAGCCATATCCGCCTTGCTCTAAGAAACCAATCAAATGCCATTTGTGAAAAACCTATCGTGCTTAATCCTTGGAATCTTGATGCTTTAGAATCCCTTGAAGAAGAAACACAAAAACACATTTACACGATTTTGCAGCTCCGCCTCCACCCAAGCATCATTGCATTAAAAAAACAAATCCAACAAGATTCTCAAAACAATCCTCACCAAATCTACGAAATTGATTTAAGCTACATTACCGCTCGTGGCAAATGGTATCATATCTCTTGGAAAGGTGATGAGAGCAAAAGTGGAGGCATTGCAACCAATATAGGAATACATTTTTTTGATATGCTGATTTGGATTTTTGGCACACCCAAAATCAGCATTGTGCATCATCTTGATGAAAAAAATGCAAGCGGTTATTTGGAGCTTGCATCAGCAAAGATTCGATGGTTTTTATCTATTGATGAAAATCTTCTTCCGCCGTCCTTACACGAAAATGAGAAAAAAAGAGTCTTTCGATCCCTCACACTCAATCAACAAGAATTTAATTTTAGTGAAGGATTCACTGATTTACACACAAAAAGCTATGAAGAGATTCTATCAGGTAGAGGATTTAGATGTCGTGAATCTCGCGCAGCGATTGAGCTTGTCCATCAGATTCGCAATGCCACTCCCATAGGATTAAAAGGGGATTATCACCCCTTTAATCAAAGGCTAGGCTTATGATTTATATCCACGATACAAGTATTATTGATAGTAATGTAAGCATCGGAGAAAACACTAAAATTTGGCACTTTTGCCATATACTTTCAGGTGCTGTCATTGGAGAAAATTGCTCTTTTGGGCAAAATTGTATGATCGGGACAAATGTCAGAATCGGAAACAATGTCAAAGCACAAAATAATATCAGCATTTATGAGGGTGTAACTATCGAAGATGATGTATTTTTAGGTCCTTGTGTCGTTTTTACAAATGTTATCAACCCTCGCGCCTTTATTTCACGCAAAAATGCGTTTAAACCCACACTTCTCCAAAAAGGTTGTTCGATTGGGGCAAATGCGACTATTGTTTGCGGAGTAAAAATCGGGCAATACGCCTTAATAGGGGCAGGAAGCGTAGTAACCAAAGATATAGCAGATTTTGCCCTTGTCGTAGGCAACCCCGCTAAACAAATCGGCTGGGTAGATAAAGCTGCCAACCGACTGCATTTTGACAAGAATCATATCGCTTATGATAGCTATGACAATACCAAATACCTCTTGCAAGACGAACAGCTGATACTCTGTGATGAGGATTCTCAATGAATACTTCTGCACCAAAAGCCCCCTTGCCTACGCTTGAAAATATACAGATTGCAATCATAGGCTTAGGATATGTGGGGCTTCCTCTCGCTCTTGAATTTGGCAAACACTATCGCACATTAGGCTTTGATACTTCACAAAAACGCATTAGCGACCTCCGCACTCATATTGATCGCACACGACAAATCACAGAATCTGATTGGGACCAGTCTTGCTATCTTAAATTTTGCGATGACGAGCAGGATCTTAGCACTGCAAATATTTATATCATAGCTGTTCCTACTCCTATCGACACACATAAAGTCCCCGATCTTTCTCATTTGCTTCACGCGAGCGCAATCGTTGCAAAATATCTCAAAAGGGGCGATGTCGTGATTTACGAATCGACAACCTACCCCACTTGCACGCAAAATGAATGCGCAAATGTCCTTGAGCAAATTAGTCATCTTAAGCTTAATAAAGACTTTTGTCTCGGCTACTCACCCGAACGCATTAATCCTAGCGATCGCACTCACACACTCACATCAATTAAAAAAATCACTTCAGGCAGCACCGATGAGGCAGGAAAATTTATCGATAAACTCTATGCGTCTATTATCACTGCAGGCACACATCTTGTCTCATCTATCGAAAGCGCGGAAATGACAAAGATTATCGAAAATGCTCAACGCGACTTAAATATCGCCTTTGTGAATGAAATCTACATCATTTGCGAACATTTAGGAATCAATGCGCTAGAAGTGCTTGAAGCTGCAAAAACAAAGTGGAATTTTTTACCCTTTTCTCCCGGTCTTGTAGGCGGGCATTGCATCAGTGTCGATCCTTATTATCTCACACACAAAATGAATGCAATGGGCTATCACCCACAAGTGATTAGCTCTGGACGCTTGATTAATGACGCGATGCCTCAATTTGTCGCACAAAAGATTATCAAATTAATGATTCAAAATCGCATTGAGATTCTAAACGCACAGATTCTGATACTTGGCATCACTTTTAAACCAAATTGCCCAGATATTCGCAACTCACAGATTCCCATTGTCAAGACACAGCTCGAAGATTTTGGTGCAAAAGTCAGCATTTATGACCCTCTTGCAGATTCTCAAGAAGTAGTAGAATCTTATCACATCTCACTTTTGTCGGTATTACCTTCACATCAATTTGATGTGATTTTTCTTGCTATCGCACATGATGAATTCTTGCATCTCTCCCACAATACACTCGGTAAAACTCATCATATTTACTACACACTTACTCCCCACAAACTCGAACCACTCGCATAAAATTGCCAACATAAATAGGCAAAAAATCCTGCACAAACGACACAAAGCAAATAATAACACTCCTTACGCCAAATCGAGCCAAAACACAGCCCGATATAGCACAAAAACAACCATTGAGGTGTATAAAACTCAATCGCATCTAGTTTTAAGTCTAATGCCCAAATAAATACAGAATCAAACACACCGCCTACTCCCACTAAATGCAGAATCAAACTTAAGGGGAAAAAGATAACAAAAATAAGCGTAAGCGGGATTGAAACAACACTCAACGGAGTAAAATAAGGGAAAAACCAATGCACAATGAGCTGCATATTGAAATACAGATTCGTATTAAACACGATAGGCAATACCACCCATTGTGAGAATCTATCGTGTGGTAGGGTGATATATTTTACAAAGAGAAAAATAAAAAATACGCCCATGACAGACAACACAAACCCTATACTAAAAAATAAATGCGGAAAAAGCACGAGACACAGGCAAACAACCACCAAAAGAAACTTAAAGCTTAAAAGTCTTATACCACTATAAAGCATCAAAAATCCCACCAAAGCCATCACAAAAGAGCGCAAAAATGACGGCGAGAAATTAAGCACTAAAAGATATAAAAACATACAACTAAGCGTAATGAAACCAATATCGTAAAACTTATTGCGATAGCTAAAATGCCGATGATACCACCCATAAAAGATTCCCAAGAATCCCCCTATGACGATGCTTAAGATTCCCAAATGAAAACCGCTAATAGCAATCAAATGCGCCACACCGAGTTTGTTACTCAACATTCGCAAATCATAAGGCAAAAAATCCGCAATAAAAAGCGTTTGATATAACCGAGCCAAAAGATTCTCTGTGTGTTGAGAAGCAATCCAAGAACGAAAAGTATCGCGATAGTCTCTTTGAGATTCTAGGCTGATACGATAGGAGATAAAAAAACAGCTTTGCAGATATTGCCTAAAATCGCATTCTAACGGTTTGCCATAGATTCTCACAAAACGATGAGAAAGGTCTCTAATGTCTTCCTTACTTGTTGTATAGAAAATCGCCCCTTTTTCATCACGCAATTTCAACACTTGATAGGGAGGCTTATTATCCTTGCTCTTTGTGTATTGTGCGATGACTTGTGCATTAATGGCTTTGGGATAGGGCAATGACATATAGTCTTGATAATGATAATAACGCAAAGTCAAACTACACATCAAAATAAACGCACAAATGATAAAAAACCCTATCCACTGCAAAGGAGAGCTAAGTAGCTCCACACCAAAAGGTGAGGATTTATCTTTTTTGATATATGATTTTTGCACTAAAATATATCAGGCATATCAGGTGCGCGCTGCTCAAGTTGCTGCATAAATACCTCTCCGTCAATGCGCGTCTCATTCATTTCGTGGCTTATCTCTTGTGGCATATCTTCAAAACGCGTAAAACGTTTGTTGAAGCGGATTTCAATCGTTCGTGTTTCTCCATTACGATTTTTTGCGACAATCAATTCCGCCGGTTCGACTTCCCGCTCTTGATGCTCGGGTTTAAAATCCTTTTCCTTGCCTTCTTTTTTAAGCCTTGCATATCGTTCTCTGTCTGCGCGTTTTTTATACACATCATCACGATACAAAAATAATATCACATCTGCATCTTGCTCAATCGCTCCAGAATCTCTCAAATCAGAGAGAATCGGGCGTTTATCATCACGCGCTTCCACAAGGCGATTAAGTTGAGAAAGTGCAATGATTGGCATTTCAAGCTCACGCGCCAAAGTCTTGAGACCGCGTGAAATATCTGAAATCTCATGTTGTTTATTCTCACTCTTAGCACCAGCCATTAATTGCAGATAATCTATAATAGCAATATTGACTTCAGGGTGCTTACTCTTAAGTTTTCTTAGCTTACTGCGTAATTGAGAGATAGTGAGCAAACTCCCGTCCTCGACAAAAAAACTTGATCCAGCCATTTTATCTGCCACTTCGGTAAGTTTGCTCCATTCGCTATCAGTCAGATTCCCTACACGCAGATTCTGCAGGGCAATAGAGCTTTGCGCACTCATCATACGCAATATTAACTGCACAGCAGGCATTTCCAAGCTAAAAATCGCCACCCCGCAACGCTTATTTAAAAGATGTTGGGCAATATTCAAAACAAGTGTGGTTTTTCCCATTGAAGGGCGCGCGCCGATGATAATCAAATCCCCTTTATTGAATCCAGTCGTGCATTTATTGAGTTCTCTAAAACCTGTATCTAAGCCCACGACAATCTGATTACCCCGATTTTTCAAATCTTTCAAAAAATCAAGTGCATTATTGACCATCATTTTGGCATCTTGAAACTCTCCTTGTGCCTTGCCCAAAGAAATTTCATAAACCTTTTTTTCAATATCTTCAATCAATGTTTCCACGCTGTGTGTGCTATCCATAGACTTTTCACGCAACAAGTTCGCCAAAGAATGCAAGTCGCGTTTCATACTTGCTTCTTTAATTTCACTCACATACGCTTCAATATTTGCAATCGGATTTGTCGCAAGAATACCAACCATTTCCTCTTGTGTGATTTGCTTTTCTTTTGGCATTTTCTGCATAATCAAATCACTATCAATAGGCAAACCACTATGATGCAAATACAGACAAGTCTCAAAAATATCACGATGTAGGGCATAAATAAAATCGTGAGATGTCAGCTCTGAAGAGACAGATTCAAAGATTTCTGGTGAAAAAATAATCGAAGAGATTACTACTCGCTCAATATTGATAATATGCTCTTGCACAATACCCCTTTGTATTAGAATCTAAAAAGTCCAAAAGGATACAATGTTTTTGGTTTAAAAGTGCTAAATCTGATAAAATGCTACGACCATTGCAAACAAAATCGACTTCCCACATCAATCGTGCTTTGCACATCAATCTCAATGTGATATTGCTCACAAATGCGCTTTACCAAAGTCAAACCGATACCAAAACCGCCTTGAAAATCATTGTAACGATGATAGCGATCAAAAATCTTATCCAAATGTTCTTGGGCTATGCCACAACCCGTATCGGCAATACTTAACTGCCCTTGCTCAAGATTCACAATCACTTCTCCACCTTTTTTATTATATTTGATTGCATTATTTAAAAGATTATCCACCACACAAGTGATTTTCTCGCGACTTGCTACAATCGTGCTTGATTCAATACTTGCGCGTAAATGGAGGGATTTTTGCTCAAAAAATGCAGCAAAATACTCCAAACGCTCTGAAAGCAGCACATCAAGTGCGATAAGCTGCGGATTATCATCAATGACATGGGGGAAGTTATACACAACAAGATCTTTGTAAAGATGGCTCAAACTCTTTGATGCGAGCTTGATGCGTCTGATTTTTTGTAATTGTGAAGCATTGAGATTCTGTGTGCCAAAAGTCTCGATACTCATTAAAATAATACTCAAAGGCGTATTGATTTCATGCGTAGAATCTTTAATAAAAGCATTCAGAGAATCGATTTTTTCTTGCAAGGGTTTGAGTGAAAAACGCACCAAAAAATACGCCACCACGCCTGCTAGGGTAATAGATAGAATCAAATAAACAAAGATTTTAAATTGTAAAAATAAAATTTGAGAATCCAAAGCATCAGTTTGGATAAAAACCTTATAACGCAGATTCTCACGCGTCTTGGAAAGCGGGTATTTGTTTTTTGTCTTAGTTTCTTTGACTTCTTTTGAATCTTTGGATTCTTTATTTTCTTTAGAATCTTTATCTTGCACATTTTTATCATTTGAAACTCTAGGCTCTGGGGAAACTCTAGGCAATCTCTCGTGCATCGAAGGTTCAATAATCACCTTATTATCTCTTTTGGCAAAACCCTGTGAAACTTCTTTTGGTGTGAGTTCAATACCGATATTATCAAAAATAATCTTGCCTTGCTTATCGTAGATTCTCAAAGGTTGGGTGATTTCATCACTAATGTGTCTCAAAGCTAGAGGAATATCATCTTTATAAGTATGCAAAATCTCATAAGCTTCGATGCTCACTTCGCGTGCATTGCTTACTTGCTGGACAAAAAGATGTTGCTTTTCTCTGACATAAAAAAATCCAAAAAAAACACACAAAAAAACGCTTGTCGTCCCCAAATAAAGACAAAGAATCTTGATAATCGCCTTTTTGGAATTATCCGACATAGCAATACCCTCTCCCGCGTTGATTGAGGATACAATCTTTACCCAATATTTTGCGTAGATTCTTGACATAAGCGCGCAAACTCATTTCGCTTGGCTCTTGTTCATATTCCCATAATGTTGCAAAAATCGTTTCTTGGGAGACATAAGTATTTTTGTTTTGTAGAAGCAATGCAAGCAAAAGCGTCTCTTTTTGAGTGAGTGTAACCACTTCTCCTTGAGCATCATAAAGCAACTGCCGAAGAATCCCAAAACGAAAACCATTAGGCAATGCGACAAAATCATCATCTTTGTGAGCAAAAGAGCGTTTTAATAATGTCTCAATGCGATATTGCAGCTCTAATAATTCAAAAGGTTTCTTGATATAATCATCACACCCCGCCTTGTAGCCATTCTGCAAATCCTCAATGCTATCAAGCGAAGTGATAAAAATTGCGGGTGTATTTTTTCCACATTCTCTTAACTCTTTAAGCAAAGAAAAGCCATTGCCTTGAGGCACTTTCACATCAAGAATCCACAAATCAAAACTATGTTCATAAGCAGTCTCTAACGCTGTATTTGCATCTTCACAAAGGGTTACTTGATAATCTCGCTCTTGCAAAAATTCCATTAAAATTTCAGAAAGCACAAAATCATCTTCTAATAATAAAATTTTTGTTGCCATTTTTCGCTTCCTTCAATCGGTCGTATGATGAAACTTTTCAGATTCTAAAAATCACAGAATCTGAAAAATCTCATTAATCCCACAAAGATTCTATCAGATATGTAAAACTTAAAAGGTGAGGAATCCCCCACCTTGAGATTATTTTGTCTTAGGATCTTTTTTAGAATCTTTCTTGGGATCTTTAGAAAATGGACATTTTTTATTTCTATTTTTAAATTTATCCAATCCCGATTCTTTGAGCTCCTTAACGGTCATTGTATCAATTTTCTTTTTCATTGCTTCACGCGCTGATTGCTCATAAGCTCGTAATTCTTTTACTTTCATATTTTCAGTGGCTTTTTCATATTGCGCCTTGAGCTTTTCTTTAAAACTTTGTGCATCTTTTTCTTTCATTTGTTTAGCGCGTTTGATGATTTCAATCTTATAATCCGGATAATCTGCTACTTTAACGCTACCTGAAAGCTTGATTAGTTCATCTTCTGTGTGCTTGCTAAAATCTGCTGCATTGAGCCAGCCACATAGACAAACTCCCATTACACTTGTCAATAATATTTTTCTTATATTCTTCATTTTATCTCCTTTGTAAGAATAATTTTTTGTCTCAATTGACAAGGGAAGTGTATAACGATAAAGTGAATTAAATATGAAACTTTTAAAAATATTGTTTATAAAGTAAATTTACACACGCTGCCAAAGATACACAAACCACCAAAGGCTTGATAATCTTTACACCATAACCTATAGCGATTCTTGAGCCAATATTTGCTCCGACAAACTGCCCTAGAGCCATTAATAAACCAACGCTATAAAGAATCTCTCCGCTTAAAGCAAATATCAAAGTAGAAGCGATATTTGTCGTGAAATTAAACATCTTTGCTTGAGCCAAAGATTGGGTAAGACCAAATCCACCTAAAACAATCATGGCTAACATTAAAAATGAACCTGTCCCCGGACCAAAAAATCCATCATAAAAGCCAATCCCTCCTAACACCAATGCTAAGGGAATAACTCCTATCAAGCGATGAGAAGAATCTTCTGTGATTTTAGGAGAAAATAAAAAATAAAAAGCGAAAATAATAAGCAAAAAAGGTATGCACTTACTCAAAAAGTCTGCCGAAAAGACTTGCACACTCAATGTCCCAATCATAGCAAATACAAATACGACAGCAATAAAGGGTAGATTCTCTTTGATCTTTAAATGTCCCTTTTGATAAAAATGAAAACTTGCCGAAAAGCTCCCAAAACAACTTTGCAATTTATTTGTGCCAAGTGCCTGCAAGGGTGGAATCCCCACAGCAAGTAAGGCAGGTATGGTAATCATACCTCCACCTCCTGCAATAGAATCAATAAAACCCGCCACGAAAGCTGCCGCAATTAAAAACATCACCACAGATATATCAAGCTCTATCATTTACACACCTAAATCTAATATGCGAGGATTAATAGAATAAAATTATAACGTATTGTTGTCAATTACAATAAAAATAAAGAAGATAAAAAGAATAAAGGAAGAAGAGAACCTCCTCCCCCAAAGAGAGGAGGAAAAGGAGTGTCTCAAGAGGCTTTTAGTTAAGCAATCTTAAAATATTTTGTTGGATTGCATTTGCTTGAGAAAGCGCATAGCTTCCAGATTGAGCAAGGATATTAAGCTTGCTGAATTCTGAACTTTCAGCTGCAAAATCCACTTCACGGATACCAGATTCAGCTGCTTTAACATTCACTTGAGTAATAGTGATGTTGTTGACTGTGCTCACCATTTGTCCTTGAACAGAACCGAGGTCAGCTCTAATCTTATCAAGCATTTTAATCGCAGATTCTGCAATATCCATTGTAACCATCGCACCTCTAAGGCTTGTAACACCAGCTCCTAAGTCTGCACCACCGCTAGCGATTACTGCATTGTAGTTTGCACCTGAAGCAGATTTTACATCAGCATTAAACACACCTGTTACATCTCTTAGGTTAGTTGTTGTTTGAGCGACTTTCAAATCATCGTCATAACCTGTCGCAGAGATATTAATCCCTGAAACCACAACATCTCTCGCATCAGTTCGAACAAGTGAAAGACGTCCATAGTTTGTAGAACCAGCTGTAATATCTTGCCCACCATTAAGTGTAGTAAGAGCAGCTTCATCGTTGCCCACAGCACCTTCTGCACTCAAATCAATACCGCGTCCGTCTGTGCTTCGTAGATTCAATCGACCAAGATTATCTGTATAAGCTTCTACACCTGTATGCATTGTCGCAGCGTTGAATGCTTGCACCAAACGACCATCGCTATCGTTTTTCTTAATCCCAATCACATCACCGATAGAAATACCATTAATCATCACACCTTTCAAACTACCAGAGACAATGAATGTGTCTGAAGTTGTAATGGTATTTGCTTGAGCACGGATACCTGTTTTGTCAGAGTTTTTGTTAATTACTTCAGCTAAAACACCGATACCTGTTCCTGCAGAAGATGAAATCTTCACAGATTCTAAAGTTACATCATTAACACCATCAACATTTTTAAATGTCATAGTAACTTCACCAGAGCTTGTAATAAGCGCACCTGTTTCAATTCGGATTTGTCCGATCTTATCAGATGTAGTTGAACCAATTGATGCTTTAATAGCTTGGTTAGAATACGCACCTACTTGGAACTCTTTATTTGTAAAAGCACCAGAAAGCAAAGCCATACCATTGTAAGTAGTAGTGTTACCAATGTTGTCCAAACCTTCAATCAAACGTTTAATGTCCATTTGAATCATTGAACGAGATTGTGTGCTTTGTCCATCTTGAGCAGCTTGCACAGCTTTTGTTTTGATAGTATCAAGAATCTTGATTTGTTCGTCCATCGCTTTATCCGCAATTTGGATAATCCCCATACCATCATTTGTGTTTCGGATCGCTTGTCCCAAAGCACTTGCTTGTGATCTCAAGCTGTCAGCAATGGTCATACCTGACGCATCGTCTGCTGCCTTGTTGATTCTAAGACCTGAACTCAATTTCTCCATTGAATTCTTAAGAGCATATTGAGTAAAAGTAGATTGAGCATGCGCATTAAGCGCGTTAATGTTTGTATTGACTTGGAAAGCCATGATTAACTCCTTTTAAAGTTTTCCTTACGCATCCTTGCGTTTGGTTAAGATACATATCGACTATGACAAAAAAATTTTAATCCATTTTTGAGTATTTTGTGCATATTTTCTTAATATTTTTTGATTTCGCTCGCAAAATAGGTTACTTTTAGAGACAAATAATCCCTAAATACGACATTTTTTATATTTATTTACTCTTGTGATAGCATAATTAACTCTACTAACTTCACTAAAAGTTAATTAAAATTTAACTTATACTCAAGGAGACTTTGTTATGGAAGATATATTCGATCCTAAATCTTTAACAATGAGTGTGCTTGCAGCACCTAGTATGGCAAATTTTAGCGGAGTGATGCATGGGGGAGAATTAATGAGACTCCTTGATCAAGTTGCATACGCGTGTGCTACTCGATATTGTGGCTGTGGGGTTGTTACTATTGGTGTTGATGATGTTGTTTTTAAACACCCTATTCCTATTGGCTCATTAGTCATTTTTCTCGCCAGAATAAATTATGTCGGTAGCACAAGTTGCGAAGTAGGCATCAAAGTAATCAGCGAAGATATTAAAAATCGTTTTGTTACACATTGCAATAGTTGTTATTTTACAATGGTTGCCATTGATCCCACAGGTAAAAAAGTCAAAATCCCACCTTTAGAGCCTACTACTGAAGATGAAATCCGTCGCTTTGAGGCAGCAAAGAAACGCAAAGAATTCAAAAAAGAACTAAAGAAGAAAAACTCGTAAGCTTAAATACTTAAACAACATTAATAACAATGAATATTCCCTTCTCGGGAAATCAACGCTTGGGCTTCTTGCACCGAAGAGCGTTGCTGTAAATATGCCGACATAGAAGGGAAAAAGTGAATCAAATAGCCTATAGTTTTACTTTTATCATGGGCTTGAATCAATGCCTTAAGACTTTTTTCATCATTTTGAAACAACAACCGATTGAAAAGAAACTCATTTCTGTTTAAACGAAAATACACCCTACCATCTGACATTATTTCAAGAGATTTTGTAGGGCTAAGATCACTTAACACCAAAGCATTTTGCTTATCAAAAATCACATTTGCTCCGCATATTTTTTGCTTCGATTGCAGTGTTTGAAACATTCTTTGCATCATTTCAAAATTTGTATAACAATCCCTATCTGCGATTCCTAGCACAATAAAACGATCAAAATCAACTAAATGCTGACCTAGCCACCTTTGGTCATGAATATCTATGCGCCTTTCTTGAAAATCCAAAGAACGAATATCAAACACCTCATCAAGACGAATATTAAACATTTCAGAAGGGACACCTGCATAACCCTGCGACTTGAAAGCTTGATAAGCCAAAGACAACATAAAATCAATATCTTCAGGGAGCAAACATTCTTGCTCTAGCGAAGCAGCATTATCACGATCTCTTTGTAAGCGACCATTAATATCTTGAATCTGTTGATATTCTTGTGGAGACAAAGCCAAAAGCACTTTGGTATAGCCTTCTTCCTCTATGGGTTCTTTTTCAACCAATTCAATAGTGTTAAACTTTCTACTATCTGGATTCTCAAGCACAGCAACCGCATCTTGATAAAGCTCAAATTCATTAGAATCAATCGCATCACGATATTGAGTAAGCTCTGATTTGACTAAACGCACAATATCATCGAATTGATCTTGATATTTTTGCACATTCAAAAGCGCGTAGGCAGATAAAAGCATTGAAGTAATATAGTTCTTAAAAGAAGGCGCATCAAAACGATGCTCGACAATCTGATAATATTTAAAATCTTTTTGCAAATAAGCCAACGCATCACGCACAGAATCAATCAGCTCATAATCCACAAATGCCAAACTCAAATAATCCAAACCATAACAATAATAACCCATTGATTGCGTTTCAAAGACATTTTTAAGCGGATTATGACTAATCTCAATGATTTGTCGCGCCTCATTTTGTGAAGTTACAAGTGCCTTGTCTTTGGAAAGATCATAAGCTTGTCTTAAACGCTCAAAACGCTCATACATATTGCTTTCGTTATCTGCAGACATTTCAGTAACACTAGGATACTCAAAAAGTTTGGATAATACCCTATCCATAGGTGCTTCATTAGATAAACTAGCTTCTAAAAGCAATGCTAATACTCTACTATAAACTTCATAATGTTTTTTAGGTAAAAAGTCTTTATAGGATTCTAAGTCTTTCTCAACAGCTGCACGAAAAACTTTTTTGACATCTTGTTGGGCTTGATTGGGTGGCTGATTGGCATTTTTTTCAAGCTGATTTAATCCAAACAACGCAATAAGGCGATGTTGAATCTGGGATTCTATAATAGCACTAAGCTCTCCTGTGCCTTTAGCAGCTTGATATTGTTGAGTGAGCAAAGCTTCAACATTTTGCGTATCACCCCCTTGATAACCCAAAAATAATGCGGCTAAGGCTAGTTCAATTTGTATGCGGAGATTTTCTAGCGCAACGATACCTTGATATTCTTTTGAAGAATTAGTCAAAATTTCCCATTCTTTTTTCAGTCGCAAGACAGATTCTAAAGTCGCAATCTGTATCGTGCGGGTTTTGTTTTCTCGATAGGCTGCCTCATAAATTTGAGCAATCTCATGTCGTTTTTCTTCCACGACAGGAAGAGAAGAGATTTGCGTATCCAAATAAGGAATACTTTGAGAATCTGCCTTACTATCATCTGCAGGCAACATCGTTTCGATAAATATTTCTTTAGAGGTAATCAATATTTCTTTAGGAGGGTCATACATATTATGAATAAATATCTTATCCATAAGAGTTTCTAAAGTATCATTCTCTTCTAATACCAAAGGGATTTTTGTAGGGATTTGAGAATCTAATGCTTGTGTGTCGTTTTCTTGATTCCGTCTATCACAGCCACTTATTACGCACACACTGATGATCCCGATGATACCTAATCGCACCTTTGCCCACAAATCAAACTTAATCCTCATAATATTCCACCCTGATAAACAAACTTACTCTATATTTTAAAGCTTTAATCATACCCCTAAATTCTTAATCATTGTAGCTTTGCAAAGGATTTTGCTGTGAGACTTTTAGTCTTTAAGATTTATAAACAGAATCTAGGACATCGCGATAAATGGCTTTCCCCACTTGACTTTTAGCAAAAGCGACAAAATGATGATTTCTTACACTTGGTTTATTGTATTCCAAAGGTTTTTTAGTGAGACAATCAAGAATCACTCCACCTGCCTCTTCTAGCACGATTTCACACGCAGCTATATCCCATTCACTCGTGCCATTAAAACGCGGATAAATATCAGCCCTACCCTCTGCAAGTGCGCACACTTTGAGTGAAGAGCCGTATTTTTGCACCTTAAGCTGATATTTTTGCATAAACTCTTGCGTCTCTTTTGTGCTATGAAACATCGAATCACAAGCAATGATTTCAGAATCCTCAATGATTCTCTCTCCTGTAAGTTTGCATTTATTTTCTTCTAGCCACATCAAAGTGAGATTGTCAGATTCCAACGCAACCTTAAGTGATTCTTGCTCATAAGTAAAACTCCCAAAGCCTTTTAGAGCGATAAAAAGCTGATGAAACACAGGCGCATAAACGACACCAAGAATCGGACGCTTTTTATGAATTAAAGCGATGTTGATTGTCCAACCGCCATTTTGCGCTAAAAAATCTTTCGTGCCATCAAGCGGGTCAATCAGCCAATAATATTCTAAATCTTTGCGTTTTTCATAATCCAAAACCGCCTCTTCAGAGCAGACTTGATAGGGCGAATGTGCTTGCAATTCTCGCATAAGCAGTGCGTTAGATTCTAAATCCGCTTGAGTGATAGGCGAAGAATCACTTTTAAGTTTAAAATCCTCCAAACCATAATATTGCAAGGCTACCTTCCCGGATTTAACCGCAATCATAGCGCATTGATAGAGTAAGTTTTTCATTGTTCCACCTTGTGTGTTTATCGCATATTTGTATCATATTTATACTTAAAACAACGCGACACCGCACAATCAATGTTCGCTTTAAGCTTACATAATTATTATTTGGATATGCTTTAGATTCTCTTCAAAGTTACGAAGATAAACCTCCTTTTTCCACGCCTTGTTACATAGTGAAAAAAGATCTTCATTGTGCCACTTCTCATAAAGCAAAAATCTCTCAAATTCATCAATACTACAAGTCTTGCTCTTATCAAAGAAGCTATCCCTTAAAGTTTCAATCCCTTCTGTTAGAAATTTAAATTTAAAAATACACAAGTCAATATCATCACTCGCAAATGCCTTTGCGACCTCTTCGCAAGCATTCACTTCTAGGGTATCATCACTATCTAAAAATAGAAGTATACCCCCCCCCCCCGCTTCTATTGGCATAAATGACGCCATTATTCCTAGAGGCAAAAGTCCCCATATTGCTTTCATTATATAAAGGGTGAATCCTATCATCAAGCTTTGCAAAAGATTCTATAACTTCTCTACTTTTATCAGTTGATTTATCATCTACGACAATAAACTCTATATTTTTATAACTTTGTGCTATACAGCTTTCCAAACATCTAGCAATATATTTTTCATTATTAAAATTTGGAATAATGATAGAAATTTTCAATGACTTCACTTCTCAAATCTCCAAATCACTTTTAAAGTCAATCTCACACCAACCTCCTTTAATCTCCACCGCTTTAGCATTATCAAACTTATCAATCAAGCCTTGCAAAAAGCTTGTCATATACATATTTGCAAAATCTTTGCTATCATACATTGCACCCCTATCCAAATCATCATAAAATGCCAAAACTTGTGGCAAAAACTCATATGAAAACTTAAAAAGCCCGATATACTGCCCCTCTATTTCCTCATAACTCATAGGTTTTTTGCCAAGCTCTTTGATTTTTCCAGATTCAAGCTTCAATGTCTCCGCATCATCAAGAGGATTTTCAAATCTCTTTTCCCACAATGTGCGCCAGTCCTTATCCACAACGATATTTAAATCTCCTTGTGATTGCGCTAATGCCCGCGCAATATCCGCGCTATACACAATATCCGCATACGAAATCACCAAATCCTGCTTTTCCCTCACGCAAGATTCTAAAAATTCTCGCGCGCAAAAAAGCGTTTGCACCATATTGGTTTTATCATATTGAAGATTTTGATAAATTTTTTTGATGCCAAATTGCGATTGCACATAGCCTTTCAAGACCTCAAACAAATACCCGCCAACTACTGCAATTTCATCAATCCCCGCTTCTCTTAGCGCACTAATCTCATAATCAATAATTTTCTTTCCGCGATATTCCACCATACATTTTGGATTCTCTTTAGTTAATGGCATCAGCCTTGAGCCAAATCCCGCAGCTAAAATCAATGCTTTCATTTATCCTCCTTTGTCAAATCTCCTTAGCTTTCAATGCTTTATGATGCTAAAAATTCCTCTATCGCCTCACAAAGTTTCTCTACTTTCGAATCTAACTTATCCGCGACATTATTTTCCAGCACATAATGCGCTTTAGGCGTATCATAAGACAAATCCACTCCTACGACATTCTCTATCTCCCCTTTCATCGCACGAGAATACAAAGATTTTTTATCTCGTCTTAGTAATTCCTCCATAGAACACTCCACGAATACCTCAAAATAACGCGCAATATGCGAACGATTAAAAGCATAAATCTCATCAAATAACGAAATAGTCGCACATACTACGATTAATCCATTCTTTGAAAGAAAAACACACAATCGTGCTATCAATCGTGCGACTTTCAAACGCTCCTCTTTGCTGAATCCTCCTTGCCCAAAGATTTCTCTTATCTCATCGCCATCAAGCAATATGACATTGGGGTGTTTTTGTCTTAATTGAGTGCATACTTCTTTGGCAATAGTCGTCTTTCCCGCTCCGGCTAAGGCACAAATCCAGACGACTGCTCCTTGTTGTGTTGTGTTATCTTGCATCATTACTCCTTTGTGTGGGTTTGTTCTTTTTTATTCTCATCACTCATTTCTTCGCATATCTTTAAAAACGCTTGATAATATTGCCACGATTCTATAATATCCGGACGCACGGAGCGCAAAAAGCTTAGGTGTTTATCAAAAACTGCTTTTGCCTTTAAGGCTATTTGTGTGTGCTGCGTAAAGTATGCTAAGATGTCAGATTCTTTGACTTGCTTAGAAACTTCTAATTTTCTTTGTTGCTCCAAGCGTGGGATAAACCTTAAAAAATACTCTCGTATTTCAGCGCAAAGTGTTGTGTGATTTTTAAGAATCTCAAAGTCTTCTTTTTCCACACAAAGAATAATGCGTCCTAAAAAACTTTCTTGCTGAAAAATAAATGATGTGATGTCCAAAAAATTTCCTAAAGCATTTTGATGCTGGTCAAGATAGACTTCATCGACAGGCACTCGCGCATAAATCCTCTTATCAATGCAATAGACATTATCCATCAAATGCAACTTAATCATTCCGCTTGGGGTTTGTATCTTAAAAACAAGCGGTAAAAAACCTTCATAATGGGATACACTCATTGCCAACTTCTCTTTATCTGAAGCACTGGGGGGGGGGAAGTCAAATGTATTAGCCAAAGCATTCATTGTCTCAAAGGCTTTTTCACCGACAATTTCAGACATATCAATGCAAGTGATAGAATCATCTTTGAGATTTATGAGACTTTTTCTTAATGCTGTATCGTGAAAATCTGTAAAAATATATTGAAGCATACCTTGCACGACATCGAGACAAGGTGCATCTTCATTGCCAAAAGTCGATTGCTGCACAGACACATCAAACCCATTATAGCCGACTAGATTCTCACAAATAAAATCAGGTTCAAGCATAAGATTGAGATTCTCTTCTTGCGCCTCTTTGAGCCGCTTTCTTCGATAATTTATCCCGCTTTTGATGACACTGATAGGATCGCGGACAAGATTTAGAGCTTTCGTGCTGGGGATAAGCGCATAAAGCTTTTTGCCCTCTTCGTTATCAAGGTATTCTCTCACACTCACATATCCAAAATAGCAAGGAGCAAAAGTGCAATGAGTAAGAATCTGATTCCAATATTCTTGATAAATGGTTTTCACATTTGTCGGAGCTCGCACATAGTCCATTCCTCCGCAAGTTAAGACACAATGATTAAGTCCTCGATTGCCGCTTGCATGGCTACCAAAATACATAAATTTATAATAGGGTGGCAATGGGATATTAAGCTCCCATGCTACTTGTGGGCTAATGCGTGTATAATCTAATGTCTTAGGGTCAAGCAATGGAGGATAAGGGTGATTAGCGTATGTTTCGTGAAAACTTGATGAGCCAACCCATTCTTTTATCTTGTCGTATTCATTGATAAAATATGTGAGAAAATCAGAATCTGTAGTAGCAATATGATATTTTTTCAAAAAATCATACATTTCTCCTCGGCGAGGAGAAGCAAGGGAAACAAACATCATATAGTTTTGCACTCTGCGATAAATTCCACCTTTATGCGCCTTTTTATCCACAACATATCCTAAGGCACTTTTAATACCTTGCTGTTTAAGAATCTGAAATGTTTTGCTCAACGCTTACTCCTTAGTGTTAATTTGCCACGCAAACTATTTATTACCCATTAGCCAACTTTCCTTGCGCTCCAGCACCTTGTCGTGTATTTGATGTCAAATTCTTTGGGCAAAGCTTCTTGCATTTTGGCTGTGATGTTGGCAAAAATCTCTTGCCCCTCTTTGGTTTCCAAATCCCAATAAGGATTCTTGACGCTTTTCCACGCATTGAGATAATTCTCTAAACTTTGGTGAAAATAAAAATCCTCTTCAAGATAAAGGATATTATCAAACAGCTCTTTATGCTCTTCGATAATCGGTCTTTGGTCTTCTCTTCTTACACCTCGTGTGTAGTTTGGCACGATTTCCATAATCACATTTTCCGCCGCTTCTTGAATCTTATCTTTCAAATCCCGATGATTCCACATACAAGAAAAATAACAATTCTGCTTAAGCAGTCGGTGCGCTTCTTTGAGGGCTTCTACCCTATCCATGACATTAAAGCTACTCCCAAAAGTTACCCAATCAAAACTCCCACTCTTCAAAGTAGAATCCACACCTGTAGCCCTCACCCACTCTATCTTTTGCCCTTTAGTGCGCTCTAATCCAATCTCACGCATTGCGTCATTTGGCTCGACACTCACGACTTCACACCCACGCTCCAAAAGCATAATGCTTAGATTCCCTGTGCCTGCGCCAATATCGGCTACTTTTATGGACTTCGCACCCTTGTCAGAGGCTAAAGCTATGAGCATATCAATACTTTTTGGTGCGTAATTAGGGCGATAGCTGTAATACTTTGCATGTTTTGTATAATCCCAAACTTGTTCTACGATTTTTTCCATTGTTGTGTTCCTTATCACTCTTAAGGCTAGAGCGATAAGGAATCACATCATGCTTTCCTCACACTCCAAGCCCGAATCTTATAGGGGATTTCTATGATGTCTAATCCTTTGATTTTAGATTCAATCATTACTAGAATCTCCTTCCACCTCTGCTCTCCCGCTTGAGCTTGAATATCATTGACAGAATGCCACGCTCCAAGATAACGCGCTTTGTCCATTACCTCAACATAATCACATTCCATAAAAAAATAATCCTTAAAATCACCCGTGGAGAGCAGAATCTCTTCCCATTTTTTTACATTTTGTGTCCCGCTGCTCACTCGAGCAAGCTCTGGAACAATATGTTTAATCTCTTCTTCAATTTCATAAAAGATTGAGCCTTCTACAATATGGCGTGGATTCCACAAACAAGTGAAATATGCCCCCCCCCCCCCGCGGGATTCTGAAGCCTTAGAATCTTTTAAGATTCTCGCAAATTCTGGCAAAGATTTTGCAGGGTCAGTCCAATGGAATGAGCTTGCCATAATCACCCAATCCGCGATTCCACTTTGCACACCTGTTTCCTCTCCGCTGCCTTTTTGCCATTTGATATTTGTGCCTTTGGTGTAGGCAATGCCCTCCTCGCGCATATTGTCATTTGGCTCTACGGCAATCACTTGCATTCCAAACTCGCTTAACATTTTGGTGAGCTTCCCTGTGCCTGCGCCGACTTCTACGATTTGTAGATTTTCCAATGGCTTTTGCGTATCATTGATACAAGCAATCAATTTTGACAACAGCATCGGACTATAAGCGGGGCGATTATGATAATGTTTCGCCACTTGCGTAAAATCACCTTGTTTCATTTCAAACCTCCTAAAGATAAAATTGCAGATTCTCTAAAATCTCTCTGCGAGATGATATGTCGCTTCATTATGTGCATTCTTGCTCCTTACAAATTGATAAAAACTCTTGATAATAGCTCCAAGATTCTATAATATCCGGACGCACGAAACGCAAAAATTTCAAATGCTCATCAAAAACATCTTTTGCTTTTACGCATAAGTCCTTGTGCGCTTTGAGATATGACAAAATATCCCTTTCAGTGATTGTTTTTCTTTTTTGTGCTTCGATTTCTTTTTGCTGCTCTAAACGCGGGATAAAACGCGAAAAATATGCCCTCGCCTCATCACACGCTTGTTGGTGATTCTTAAAAATCTCAAAATCTTTCTTGTCCATACAAAGAATAATGCGCTCATAAAAGCTCTCTTGCCCATAAAGAAATTGTGTGATGTCTTGATATTTTTCAAAAGCCTCTGTGTGAAAATTTTCACGAGAACATGTCATACCTTGATCAATATAGATTCTTGTATCAGTGCTCCACACCTTATCTGTGCAATAAATTTTCATATCTAGCCCACAAGTGCAGAGCGAAAATGTGAGCGGTAAAAGCCCTTCATAGGCAGAAATATAAGCTTCAAATCGCTCTTTGTCTTGTGGATTAGGCGGAGGGAAGTCAAACTCTTTGGCAAGCGTATTCATCGTTTCAAAGGCTTTTTCACCGACAATTTCAGACATATCAATGCAAGTGATAGAATTATCTTTGAGATTCACCAAACATTCTCTTAACTCCGTGTCATGATATGTGCATGCTTTCTCCCACTCATTAAACAAACGAGGTCTTATCGCGTTAAGTTGCGGATAAGAGGGAAAATCTTCATATTTTTTTGATAAACCTGTTTGTTCATCGCATGCTACATATCCGATAAGATTCTCACAAATCTCATCAGGATTACACGAAAAATCCAACACTTGAGTTTTGTCTGCATCTCTTCTGCAAGGATAATTGACAAGATTCTTAAGTGAGCCGATAGGATCTCGCACGATATTCAAGGCTTTAGTTTGTGGAATCAAAGCAAAAAGTTTTTCAAGATTTTTATCGCTATACATATATTCTCTCGCTAATAAATACCCAAAGTATTGCGGGGGGGGGGAGCAGAAATATAAGCATAGTTTCTCATAATCTCCAAGAAATAGCAAAGATAAGCTTGTTTTGCCCAAGAATCCCATTGATTAGAATATTTGATGAGTGTATAATCCAACCCTTTGCAATACCATAAAAAGGTTTGGAATCCCCTATTTCCTGTCGCATGACTGCCAAAAAGAAGAAATTTATAATAAGGAGGTAATGGCAGATTCAAATCCCATGCTACTTGTGGGCTAATGCGTGTATAATCCAATGTCTTAGGGTCAAGCAATGGAGGATAAGGGTGATTAGCGTATGCTTCGTGAAAACTTTGAGATTTGAGCCACGCTTTAATAATATCATAGTTTTGTGTGATAAATTCTACACTTGCCTTACTCTCTAATAAAATATGATATTTTTTAAGCATAAAATAAAAAGTCGGGTTATAACCGGCTTTGATAAGAGAAACAAACATCATTAAAGATTGATAATTATGATTGCGTCTTATCTTGGGCTTGATTTTTTTGATTTGATGAGCAAGAGCATATTTGACACCTGCTCTTTTATAAATCCTTGTAGTTTTGGATTGTTTCATAAAATTCCTTACTTTGAATAACTTTGTAATAATCTTATCCAACAGGTGATTGCCTCATCACTTGTCATCTTTGGAGTGCGTTCAATATGCCACATCACGCCAAAAATAGGGCTTGTGCGATGACGAAATGACTCTATACTGCAATCTCCCGCCTTGCTTAAAGATTCTAATGCTTCCCCTAATCGCGTGATTCCGTAGCGGTGGAAGGAATTAACTCGCAAAGATTGTCCTTTTGAATCCACGACATTATGTGGCTCAATGTGTCCGTCCAAAGGCTCTAACTTTGAATCAAAATAATGCGCAATCATCTGCGCCCCGCGACAGATTCCAAGCAGAGGCAAACTATATCGCAAACAATGCGTAATAATCTTACTTTCATATTCATCACGCATTAAAGACAGGGCATTAGGATTAAGTGCGTTTAAGTCATTCCCACCGCTTAAAATTACGCCACTTAAATGCGGTGCGTATCTCTCAAATGCAATTTCATAGCTTAATGGTAATGGCAAAAATGCCCCTAGAGATTCTCTGAATAATTCCCCCCATTCCACACTTAAAGCTTCGCGTATTTCATAATAACTCGTATTTTCAAGCAGTCTTTGTGTGATGCCAATCCATTTTAGAGACATACGATTTGCTCACTTTGACATTCAATCAGAATCTTATGCGCTTTTGAATATTTTTCAAAAGCTCTCTCCCCCACACCAATCACTGCAGGCAATCCAAGCTCACTTGCGCGAATTGCCATATGAGAATTTGCACCGCCATAGCAGGTAATCAATCCTGCGATTTTTTGCGCAAATAAATAATCATAGCCCGGATCTGCGGCATAAATCAGCACGATTTTCCCCTCTACTTCTTGCTCATTTTCTAATGCAATATCAGCCATAACGCTTTTTTGCGTGATAAAATTTGGGGAAATATGAAATTCAAAGAAACTAAACACTTCATCAGGATTACGCAATAAAGGAGGGAGCTTCAAAGCTAAAGTGAGATTATGCTCCTCTTTGTGCAAGGCAATCTCACCCAAAAGCCTATCTTTAGGGCTTTTGGAATATAAAGAAGAATAAAGTGTAAGGATATTTTTAATATCCAAATGCGCCATATCTTCTTTATCAATGCCATAATGCACACCCAATTCACCAATCAATGAAATCACATAAGAGAGTAGTTTTGTAAAAGCAAATTTAGCAGATTCTCGTCCCTCAATAGCAGCTTTTAAGAATGCAAAGAATCCTTTTGCATCAATCTTTAAGCCATTTTCACTTAAAAGCTCATTGAGCTCTTGCATTCTTGCATCATCTAAAGAAAATTCACTCTCTATGACAGAATCTGGCGCAAAATGCAAATGACCAAAATAAGATTCAAAGGCTTCATCATAACGAGGCGAGAGGATATTATAAGTCCCTGCACGCAAATGCCCAAACTCTCTCAAAAACTCCTCTTTGTTCTCCTCATTCAATCTTTTTGTAAAAGAGCTTAATTCCTTGCTCACGGTTTTGAGAGAATGTAAAAAAGAATGCTTTTCTTTCTCACTCAAAAAACCAATTTCAACAAGTGAATTAAGCATCTGCATTGCGACAAATCCCGCCCTAGCGATACCCGCAAAAGGCAGTGTGCCATATCTTTTACAATTCTCAATCAACCAATAAATCTTATCAATCAAAGAAAGATGAGAATCTTTAAGCCTTTCATAGACGCTTTTTAGATTCTCAATCTTTGCTAAATCCTTGACATACAAACCCGAAGAGGGATTGATAATGGTATTAGTAAGATTCAGCAAGGCAAATTCGATTCGTTTAGTCTCATTTTCACTAAAGCCCTCATTAAGAAGTTTTTTAAGCTTTTTAGCAATATTGAAGTCATAGCAAGAAAACACAATGCCAAATTCAATCTTGTCGTGCAATTCTGGACGATTAAGTAAAGAATCAAGATAATAATTCATCAACTTTCTTGCGATTTTTTCATCTAAATCTTTAGGAATAAATGAATTAAAAGAAAGCCGCACATCAATGTAGGGCATACCCAAAAAAGAGTGCATAAGCGGGTGAGAGCGTAAATTGCGATAGCCATAATTATCTCTTTGATACGCCCAAATATTATCCGTGATAATCTCTTTATATAAGCTAAGAGCTAGTCTTTTAGGGCGAAGCCCGATGATTTCGGCAGGATTCCAATCAGGCATCACACCAAAAATCGCCCTATCTCCTAACACATCAGGACTAGCATAACAAAAAGTAGAAAGCCTCTTATGCAAACGCACTAAGGCTTTTTTATCAATTGTATGAAAAAAATTACTTTTATTACACATCACCAAAGGACGCACTTGCAGACAAAACAACATCTCTTGATTAGCATAAGTGCCAAAGGCAAACTCCACATCAAGATGATAGCAAGAAAAAAGCGATTCTAGCTCTTTCATCATCACGATAATAGCCTTAAATCGCTCATCTTTAGGCAAATCAGCCTCACGAAAATGAGTGAAAGTAAAATTTTGCTTATTACTCCCGTCTGTTACTAAATGGCTTTGCCCACTCACATCATATTGCACACAAAAATAAGGTGCGAAATTATCCTTATCCACGCTAAATGCCACGCCACACAAGCTAATATTCTCAAGCATAGGTTGGATTAGAATCTCATCATCACTGCAAGGCATAGAATGCCCAACGGCTTGTAACGCCTCTAAAATCGCCTCATCAGATTCTAACGATACATTTGCAATGCTTAAAAATGCGCCGGCATTTGAGTGAAGCTTGCTGTCTTCATTACACGAGGAGCTACGAACGATAAGTTTCTCACACGCATTTTCTTGACTAAAAAAGCTCTTGATTTTCTTTAAAACTCCTACTTCATTGGCTTTCAACTCATCAAGGGAAGTGCGCATTAAAGGCAAGATTTTTGCACTTTTCAATACATCTTGTAATGCGATAAGGTTACGCGCTTTGGTTTGGAATGCAATAGGCGACATCACTCATTCTTCTTTAAAGTAAAATAAAAGAGAGATTTTAAACACATTTCTCTTATCGCAAAACAGCGACTAAAAGACAATAGCACGAGCAAATCTCAACTTGATGAGCCATTCTACAAAAAAAAAAAACGATTCAAGGGGCGCAGATTCTGATATTTCAATGGATAAAAAGCATCAATTAATAGGAATATTTAGAATCTATTACAATGAGCAATATTAAAAGCACACTAATGATTTGAGGCAATCACTTGCTTAAGAAGAATAAAAATCTAGGGTTACTTACTAAGAATCTTTATTATAAAATGATGAATGTCCTGTCCTACACGCACATTAATCTCTAAATCTCCGGGTTTGATCAGAGAAGGCTTGATGAGCAAGAATCCTCCACGTGGGGATTGGGAAGATTGGAGTGTATTTTTTTGCAAATAGCTTGAGACAATAATAGCCTTTTTCATACGATCATCTTCTAGCTGAATCTGTTGTTGCAGACTTCCACGCGCTGAAATAGCCCAATAATCACCAAAAAATGCTCCCGCCCCATAGCCACGATACACAAAAGGGACAAAAACATTTTCAGCGACAATAGGTCTCGGGGGGACATAAAGATGATAAGATTCAACAATGAAGCCATAATCCAAATAGCTCTCTTTCACCTCATTGCTACTTAAAATATGTAAAGGCTTGCCCTCTTGCGAAGCTTCCACGCAGGTTTGATCAAAATGCACGGGTTGTGCGGAAAGATTCTGTGCGGAGACAAAAAATGCAAAGGGTATGCTATTTGCCCCGCCAAGCTTTTCTTGAGCAATTTCTAAGCGCACCTTTGAATGAGGCTTTGCCGAATCTATAATTTGCACACCTTCTTGATAAGAGCTTACAGATGGGACTTGAACCCGATAAGTCGTGCAGCCACATAGCAACACGCAGACAATAAAAATTCCGCATTTTAGCATTGTATTATCTATACCTATCAATATCCACTTTCTTTGCTTTTTGCTCCTTCAATGCACATCAAGATGACAGAAAATAGATTTGCCACCACTGCACCAATAACAAGCGCGGTAGCAATTTCAATATCTCCAAAAACTTGCAAAAACACAAAAGCAGGTATCAAGTGAAAATCCGCCACAAGAGAGCTTGCAAACATTTCTGCAGAAAGTGTATTTTTCACGCCTACACGAATAGTCGTTGCGATAAAATTAATTGCTGTGGCAATAAATAAAATCACAATATTGCTTTCATACAAGAATCCTAGTGTGAAAGTCAAACTCATAATACTAAAAAAGACGAAAAATACTTTACCCCAATCCATTTTTACTCCTTATAAACGTCCTTGCTCATACATCGCACGCAAACGCTTTTTCTCTTCTTTCTTTTTGAGCTTCTCAACTTCTTTTTGATAATATTTCTTTATGTCAAAGCCAAACATCAAAGCCAAACGAGGCGCGACAAACATTGAGCTACAAGTTGCTACAATCACCCCTACAAGCATTGGCAAAGAAAAGCCGACAATAATCTCTCCGCCAAAAAGATACAAAGTCAGCACAACAAAAAACACCGTCAATGAAGTGAGTATCGTCCTTGAAAGTGTGCAAGAAACAGCCTCATTGATTACATACTTCATATCATCTTGCCGTTTGCGCATCATCTGCTCGCGGATTCTATCAAAGATAATAATCGTATCATTGATAGAATATCCTATGATTGTAAGCAATGCAGCCAATACATCGAGATTAAAATCAATCCCCGCTAGAATCACAGCACCCGATGTGATAATCACATCATGCACCAATGCTAAAACGCCCGCTAAAGAGAATCTCCACTCATAACGAAAAGAAACATAAAGCATCATTGCAATAAGGGCAAAAGTAAGCGCAATGATACCATTTTGTTTGAGTTCATCACCGACTTTTGGACCAACGGTATCCATTCGCCTAAGCTCAAATTGTCCGCTGGGAGAAAGTAAATCCATAATATACTGCGATAAATCCTCATTCACAGCGGTTTGGATATAGGGGATTCTGATTAACACTTCTTCTTTTGCACCAAATTCACTAACTTGAGAGTTTTTCAAACGCTCATCTTGAGCAAGCAATGTCCGAATCTGTGCTAATGGAGCTTCTTTTTCATATTGAAGCTGCACGATTGTGCCGCCTGCAAAATCAATCCCGAGATTAAATCCCTTCACGCCCAAAAGTGCAAAAGATGCAATAATAAGCAACAGAGAAAGGATTAAACCATATTGGCTGTATTTCACAAAATCATAAATTTTGACTTTTTTAAAGATTTCCATTGGATACCCCTTGAACCTGCTTATCAAGCTTAACACCAAACCACAAAGACACATTCCCACTTTTATTGATGCGATTAAGCAATGCTTGATAAATGCCATGTGTGCCGACAATAGCTGTCAGAATCGAAGCGGTGATACCAATACCCATTGTGATTGCAAAACCTTTAATCGCACCACTCCCAAAAGCATAAAGAAGAATCGCTGCAAGCAATGTCGTAAGATTCGAATCAAATATTGCTCTTGAGGCATTAGCATAGCCCATTTCTATTGATTTAGAAATAGAGAATCCTCCGCGCAATGCCTCTCTGATTCTCTCATTGATAATAATATTTGCATCAACTGCCATACCCACCGTGAGGACGATGCCCGCCATACCCGGCAAAGTGAGTGATGCTCCCAAAAATGCCATTACTGCAACAATCAACAAAATATTTACAAAAAGCGCGACAACAGCAATCACACCCGCAAAAGCATAATAAACAATCATAAAAATAACAACCAACGCAAAACCGCTTATCAGAGCCAACAAAGAAGCTTTGATGCTATCCTCGCCTAAACTTGGACCAACGCTGCGTTTTTCAAGCACTTCCATTGGTGCAGGTAATGCCCCACTCTTTAAAGCAATGGCTAAATCACTTGCTTCAGCCACACTGAATCCTCCACTGATTTGTCCGCTTCCTCCACCAATCCTTTCTCTAATTACAGGTGCAGAAAATACTTTACCATCGAGCACAATTGCCATTCTTTTACCCACATTTGCGCCCGAAAAATCTCCAAAAATCTTCGCCCCTTTTGAATCAAGACTAAAGCTTACAATAGGTTGATTATTTTGATCAAAGGCTGCCCGTGCATCAACCAGCATCGAACCATCTAAAATGGGGATTGCTTTAAGCAAAATGGTTTGGTTGGGCTTAGTTTTTTCTTGCTCTATTTGGGATTTAATCTCTTCAATCTCTGCTTCTACCTCTACTTGCTTCTGGGCAGAATCAGAATCTTGAGATTTCATAAGCTGCTCAAGTTGCCTTTGGTGAGAAATAAGCAAAGATTCAAGATTAGCAAGATTTGAAGCATTTACGAAAGGTAAAATCACATCGCCGTATTTTTGCGCCTCAATATCACTCATAATGCTCACACGAGCATTACGCTCTTCATCGACTGCCATCATTTGCAGATGAGCGGGTTTTGCGATTAAATCCCTTGCTCTTTGCTCCTCTTCAAGCGTCTTGATACCCGGAAGTTGCACAAGAATATTATCTTTGCCTTGTTGTGTAACGCTTGGCTCAAGCAGCCCAAATTGATCCAAACGATTGCGTATTGTTCCGATGGCTTGTTCAATCGCACTCCGCTCAATCATCTCAATATATGTCTGTGTGAAACTAATCGTATAGAATCCTTCTCTTTCTTCAATATATAAGCCTTCAATTTTATCGAGAATCTTTTGCATCTTTGGTTTTTCTTCAGTATCCAAGAGTTCAAAACTGATACGATCATCAAAAGCTTTGAGATTATCAATCAGAATCTTATCGCTCTTTGTGTCAAAAACGATTTGAGAAGCTAATGATGAAAATTTCGCCTTTACTGCCTCTTCGGTTTTCACACCCAAAAGAAGATTTAGCCCTCCCTGTAAATCTAACCCTAGAGAAATCTTATAACCCTTAGTGTCAAAAAAAGAGGGAAAGGAAAAAATAATCCCAAAAAGCGCGGCACAAATTAACGAAAAAAGTTTGTAATTAAAGCCTGAAGAAGGCTGTGTGGATTGTTTTACCATTTTATGAAGCAGGTGTCAAGTCAGCATTAACTTTGTAGGCAATAAATTCTTTTGATAATTTTACCACCGTATCATCATTTAAACGCACGCTAAAAAAGTTTTCTTCAGGCTTTACAATCTCGCAAATCAATCCGCCCGTTGTGATGATTTTATCGCCTTTTTGCAAAGCATTAATCATTTCTTGATGCTTTTTGCGTTTCACATTCGCTGGACGAATGAGCAATAAATAAAAAATAGCGATAAAAAATACGATAGGGAGCAACGACATAAGTGTTTCTTGCATTCCTGTTCCTTGCATGTTAGTCCTTTGTGTTAAAATTGAATTGAGATTCTAACTTAGAATAGTTAAGATTTGGCTTTTGAATGCGTTTTGATTTTGTCATAAATGATCAAATAAACCGAACCTAGAATCCCTGCAATACTTGATGAAAGTAAAATTGCTATTTTAGAAACATCCATAGCTTGTGCTTCGTCAAAAGCAAGGTTGGAAACAAACATTGACATTGTAAAGCCAATCCCAGCGAGCATTCCTGCACCCAAAATATGACTCCACGAAACACCTGCAGGTCTTGAAGCGATACGAAATTTTTCGCACAAAAATGTCAAACCCAAGATTCCAATAGGCTTACCAACCACAAGTCCTAGTATAATACCTAACATAATATGATCAATATGGAAATTAATCTCTCCGCGTATATCCACACCTGCATTAGCAAACGCAAACAAAGGCATAATAAGAAACGCGCACAGAGGTTGCAATGCGTGTTCAAGTCGCAAAAGAGGATTTTGCACTTTGATGAAATCTTGCCCGATAGAATCAATCGCATTCACCTGCTCGGTATCAAGCAAGATATTTTTACGCTCTTTGTCCTTATTTGCAAACACTTCTACCATACGATTTACAAGCGGGATAAATTCACTCGTCTCAATCTTTGGCTTGACAGGGATACAAAATGCCAAAAGCACTGCTGCAATCGTGGCATGTACTCCACCATGATGCACACAAAACCACAAAAAGACTCCTATAATCAGATAAACACCCAAATGACGCACACCCAAACGATTGATAAAAGCTAAAAGGGCGACAATCACCCCTGCGGCGATCAAATAATCCACATGCAATCCCTCCGCAGAAGGATAGAAAACCGCAATTACGACAATTGCCCCTAAGTCATCAGCCACCGCGAGAGTTACAAGAAAAACCTTTAAAGCTAAAGGGACGCGTTTGCCAAGCAACAAAATCACACCTAAAGCAAATGCAATATCAGTCGCCATTGGAATCCCAAAACCATGATAAGAAGGTGTGCCCATATTAAGCACATAATAAATCACGCCCGGGGCGATCATTCCACCCAATGCGCCAATCACTGGAAAGGCTGCTTTTTGGAATCCTGACAAATCACCAAAAAGCACTTCGCGTTTGATCTCAAGCCCTACCATGAGAAAGAAAAGTGCCATTAAAACATCATTGATCCAATCATGCAATGTGAATCCATAAAATGTGCCATCAAAACTAAAACCAAAAGGTTTTTCCCAAAAGGTTTTATACAATTCAGACAAGGGGGAATTTGCAACGATCATCGCACACACAGCGCAAAAAAACAAAAAAATACCACTAAAACTTTCTGCCTTAATAAAATCATTTAAAGTTTGTGAAATCCTTTTAGAATAAGGTTTTTTCTCGCCCATTACATCTCCTTAAATTTTTATCACATCAAATCGCATCAGTAGCAGATTCTTTAAGTTTTTGTATCTCTTCATCTTCGGATACACTAGCCACTTCGTTAGTCGTTTTCATCGTGCTAAAATACATGGCTAAAATCCCCAATACTACTGCAATGCTTGAAGCAATGAGAATGGCAATTTTTGATAAATCAATGCTCATTATATCATTTTCATAAGCAAGATTTGCTACAAACATTGACATTGTAAAGCCAATCCCTGAAATAACGCCGACAGAAAAAACATGCGAATAATTCAAACCTTTAGGGCGTGTAGAGAGTTTTAACTTTTCACCAATAAATGAGAAAAGCAAGATTCCAATCGGTTTGCCCACAACCAGCCCAAGCACTGTTCCAAGCACAACGCTATTAAGGCTTAAATCAAGATTCTCACCAATATGCACACCTGCATTAGCAAATGCAAACAAAGGGACAAAGAAATACGAACACAATGGTTGCAAGACAATTGTCAAATGAATAAGTGGATTCTTAGCATAGTGCGAATATACACCAATCGCGTCAAGCATATGCACTAATTCTGATGTCTTGGCAATATCAATCTTTTTTTCAATATTTTCCGAAGAAGCCATAAAATTCTTGATATTTCTGATACAAGATTGAAAAAAAGTTGCTTTTTCTTCTTCAAAAGTATGTAACACATCAGAATAATTGTTGGTTGCAACCTTGATTTTATCAAATTCTTTCACCATACCTAAGAAATATTTTTTCGCCACTCTCGTTCGACCCGGTATTGCCATTGCCAAAATAACAGCTGCAATAGTTACATGAATCCCACTATGATGGACACAAACCCACAACAACGCGCCGACTAAAAAATACAAAGAGAGATATTTATTATCGCGATAATTCAAATAAATCAAAATGCTCACAAAAAATAATGAAGCATAAATCCACTCCATTTGAATATTTTCAGAATAAAAAACCGCAATCACGACAATTGCCCCTAAGTCATCAGCCACTGCAAGAGTCGTAAGAAAAATTTTCAGAATCTTAGGCACACGATCACCCAAAATCAAAATCACACCTAACGCAAAAGCTGTATCTGTGCTCATCGCCACACCAAAACCATGCTCATAAGGAGTGCCCATATTAAAATACAAATAAATCAAGACAGGACAAATGATCCCGCCTATTGCTGCAAAAACCGAAAAACTTACTTTTTTGAATCCTGCAAGCTCTCCATAGAGCATTTCCCGTTTCATTTCAAGCCCAACAAGCAAAAAGAAAAACGACATCAAAACATCATTAATAAAATCTTTAAAACTGATTTTTAATATTTTATCGCCCCAAAATCCCCCAAATTCAGTCTGAAACAATGAAAAATACGCCTCGCTATAAGACGAATTAGCGATAATCATCGCCGCAAAAACACTTACTCCGAGTAAAATCCCCCCAAAAGATTCGTGCGTGATAAAGCGGTTTTGCCCCTCTTGAAGCCTTTCTTTAACATAAGCGTGTCGATTGGAATGGGATAAATTTCTCTTTTCTGCCATTTTCATTGTATCAAGATTCCTTCAAATTGCGCTATGCTGCCTAAAAATAGACTTAAGTCTTATTGAGACTTTATATTATCTTATTTTAATAAACTTTAAGGAAACTTTGATATTTAAAACATAAAAATTTCATAAAATGAACGCTGATAAAGAGGATAGACAACATAACCTCTACATTTTACATCAGCCTTTGGATTCCCTTTATCTAAAGAAGATAAAAATTGCATATAGCCTTGCACTTGTGTTTGATGATTTTCATGCCCTTGAAGGCTACTTTTGTAATCTAATACAATCCGTTCTTTATCATTATATAAAAGCGTATCCATACGATACAACTTATCTTGATGGATAAAACTCACCTCACACAGAATCTCCTTATCACGGCTGATTTGCTTAAATTCTTCACTTTGCAAACACGCGTTAGCTTTGGATAAAGCATCACTAAGCGCGGAAGAATTGCAATAGAATCCGTATCGATTAAGAAGTCTTGTGTGAACATCATCATCTGACATATTGTAGGCAAGCTTCATTTCAAAGACACTATGCAAAGCTTCGCCAAACTTAATATTATTCCATTGGGCAGCATTTAATATGCTTGTAGTCTCTTGTTCATTCCTAATAAATTCACTTTGCTTCCCATGATAGGACATTTCTACAACCTGTGGCATAGAGTGAGATTCTAATTCAATCATAGAATCTTTTGAAATCGGCGTTATCACCCCTTGCAATGTCGGCTTTAATGACAATCTCTCATAAGCACTTTTCTCATTTTTTTGCAAAACGATTAACCCCTCTTTTGCTCGTGTAAAGGCGACATAAAGCACATTCAGTTCTTCTTGTTGTTTGCGCTTTTTTTCCTCTTCAAATACATTTTTATATTCTTCATCAAAGTCTTCACGCCCTTGCATCTTGTAATAAATTTGATGCAAAGAAACCTCTTGATATTTGTAGAGAAATTTTTGTCTATCACTTTGTGAGCCCGAGAAACGATCGACAAGAATCACATAAGAAAACTCTAGTCCTTTGGATTTGTGAATCGTCATTATTTTCACCCCACGATTGCTTTGTGCAGGAGCAGAACACATCATCACGGGTAAAGATTCTAAAAACTCATCAATCGATAAAAAATCACAACTTAGCTCTAAAAATTTTAAAGACACATTATTTGCGATATTAAATTCCTCAATAAGCGTGAGAAGTAGCTCTGAAGGTTTGCGTGTTGCTTTTAAAGTATAAAGAGCTGATTGGGGTGAAAAATCATCGTTATATGCCTTCCCCAAAAGCTTCAAGAGATTCTTAAGATAAAACGCACTATCCCTGTTTTGAATAAACAAAAGAGCGTTTAACAGAATCTTTACTTCTTGTTTGCTAAAAAGCGAGGAGCTCATTTCGGTAGCAAGCTGGATAGAAGGATTCTTTGTGTTGATAAACTCTTTCAAGAGCTGAATATCATCGTTTTTAAATACCAAAATCGCAATATCATCTTCACTAACGCCAGATTCTAAAAGTGTATTAAGCTCCTCATACACAGCGGCTTCTAACGGATATTCACCGCAATTTTGCACTTTCACATATCCTTCTGAAGAGGCAGATTCTTTAGGATATTTGCTTGGGACAAATCCCTCATAGCAAGGTGCAAAAGTCGTGTTATTAAAAGCAATCACAAGCGGGCTTGAGCGATAATTATAAATCAAATGCGATTTTTGCAAACGCTTTGAAGCCTCCTCAAACACACTTGCAAAACTCCCACGAAACATATAAATACTCTGTTTTTCATCACCCACTACAAACAAACTTCGCTCACTCAATCGCCCATTACCTGCGCAAATCTCGTCCATTAAAGGCTTAAGAATCTGATACTGCATCACACTTGTATCTTGAAACTCGTCCAAAAGAATATGTGTGATCTTATCATCAAGTCGAAAATAAAAAAAATCCCTGTCTATTTGATGATACAAAAGCTCATAGCTTTTCAATGTTACATCATCAAATGTCAATAAATTTGCTTTGCGCAAATAAAAATCTCGTGTGTTTTTATAAATCTGCACATACGATTGCAGCCATTGCAAAACTTCAGATTCTTTACTGATAAAATAATCTTTCAAAAGATTTAGAATCTCTTGACGCACATTATCCATTGGTGATAAATCAATTTTTTTTAGCCAAGTGTGTTCTTGCCATTCTAAGAGAAATCTAGGTGATTTCATAATCTCTGCAAGAGAAGTTTTTTGAAAATGTTTAACCACTCTTGGTGTAGCGTTCGGAACACTTCGAATCCAAGATGCCATAACTTGCATTTTTTGAATAATTTCTTGGGCAATATCATGACTTGATGCAAGAAAAACATTTTGCTGTGATTTATCAATCTCTTCATAAGCCTTATCCAAATTCATAAGCATGGTCAAAAATTGATTCAAACTGATATTGTGGCTAAAACAAAAACGAGCTATTTGTTGCGATGATTGTTGATTAAGCTGTGATAAAAATTCATCATTGATTTCATTTATTGGTGCATTTCCAACTTCAAATCGATACGACACACCCGCATACCAACAAAATTTCTTTAACACAGAATGAAAAAACGCATCAATAGTCATAATACGCGGTTTGCTTTGGGCAAATTCTTCATAAATATTCGACATATGATCCTCAATGTCTTGATGTGTAAGCCCTTCTTTGATAAGTTCTTGATAAATGATTGTTTGCGCATAGTCGCCATTTTTGAGAGAATCTTTAAGAATCTTAAGATGCTGGTGGATTCTGTGATACATTTCATCAGAAGCCTTTTTGGTAAAAGTAAGCGTGAGAATCTGATGAGGATTTGCCCCACAAAAAAGCAAATACACAAAACGTAATGATAGGGCAAAAGTCTTGCCACTCCCTGCCGATGCTTTTAAAGCTAAAAACTGCTCCACAACCTTTGCCTTTATTGATAAAAATATTTAGAATCTAATCATAAGATTAAAACTCTTAAAACTCACATAAAATCATAAAGTTGATTGCACTTTGCTAAACTTTTATGATACAATAACACTAAAAATAATCTATCTAAAAATATCTGAAACAATATTTAAGGAGCAACAATGTCAAAAAGTCTTTATGACACATTAGAGATTAACGAAAATGCCTCAAGTGAAGAGATTAAAAAGGCTTATCGCAAGCTGGCACGCAAATACCACCCTGATATTAATAAAGAACCCGGAGCAGAAGAAAAATTTAAAGAAATCAATGCTGCTTACGAAGTGCTAAATGATGAAAATAAAAAAGCTCAATACGATCGCTTTGGTGATGCAATGTTTGGCGGACAAAATTTCCACGATTTCTCACGCGCTCAAGGCAACAATGTCAATCTTGATGATATTTTATCTTCAATCTTCGGACATCAAGGGGGGTTTAGTGCAGGAGGCAATAGTTTCCGATTTAACGGAACGGGTTTTGGATTCGATAATTCTAGCTTTGGTAATTTCGGACGCCATGAAGCAGTCAATCTTGATGTGCAAGATCAGATTCAAATTCCCTTTGAAAGTGCTGCTTTAGGGGGAAGTTATCATTATAACGGACAAAGCGGTGAGTTTGATATTAAAATACCTGTGGGTATTAAAAATGGTGAAACAATCCGTTTGCGAGGCAAGGGTGCTTCTCAAGGAGGACGAGTGGGTGATCTTCTTCTTAAGGTCAATGTCTTAGAATCTGCCACATATCAAAGTGATGGTGATGATTTAAGCAAAGCCTTTGACATTCCTCTTAAAACCGCACTTTTTGGTGGAAAAGTCAAAGTTCAAACACTTTATAAAGAAGTAACACTCACTATTCCGCCTAATACCAAAAACAATCAAAAGTTTCGTATCAAAGCGCAAGGTATCAAGAATCGCAAAACAAATATCATGGGGGATTTGTATCTCAAAGCTAATATTATTATTCCCCATACAGACACCTTATCACAAGAGCTGAAAACGATGCTCCAAACCCAACTGCCCGAATAAAATTATTAGGAGGTATCCCATGTATAGTTATGATGAACCCGTTTATCTTATCAGCGTAGTCGCAAAAATCTTAGAGATTCACCCTCAAACTTTGCGTCAATATGAAAAAGAGGGGCTTATCCAACCCGGACGCACAGATGGCAAAATGCGTCTGTATTCTCAACGCGATATTGACAAAATTAAAACAATATTGCGTTTAACGCGTGATATGGGTGTGAATCTTGCAGGTGTAGATATTATTTTGCGCCTCAAAGAACGGCTTGATGAGCTTGATAAAATGACAGGCGATTTGCGCGAAGATTTAGCCAAGCATAAAGGCAATAAAAATGTCCTCAAAACACAAGAAAGTTCTTATGAAATTATCCTTTTTTCAAAAAATCGTTAGGATATTGTTTTGATTAATCTCGCCCATATTTTGCGCCCCAAGTCATTTGAAGATTTTATCGCACAAGAACATATCATTGCGCCACACACACCTTTGTATCAGATGATACAAAACAATACGCTTCCTCATTGCTTCTTTTATGGTCCTCCCGGTAGTGGTAAAACTACTCTTGCCCAGCTCATTGCTAGCACCCTATCAAAACCATTTGGAATGTTTAATGCGACAACCTTTAAAATTGAAGAATTAAGAAAATTCCTCAAATCTTATCAACATTCGCTCTATCAGCCTTTGATTTTTATCGATGAAGTCCATCGTCTCAATAAAGCACAACAAGAAGTTCTCTTACCAATTATGGAAGATTATGAAGCGATTATCTTTGGCGCAAGCACCTACAATCCCTACTATACACTTACAAATGCTATACGCTCACGAAGCTTTCTTTTCGAGCTTAAACCACACAATAACGCACAATTAGAGCAGATTCTCTCTCATGCTATGCAATATATTCATCAGCATATCAACACGCATATCACGCTCACGCCACAAGCACAGGATTATTTGATTCAATCAAGTGGTGGAGATGCGCGTGCTATGCTTAATCTCCTTGATGCTGGGCTTGATTGCTTACCTCATCAAAATCAATCTTTAGAGAATCAACAAATCACTTTAGAGCATTTACAATCCTTGCGTCCAACGAGTCTTAATGATGGTTGCGGTGATGATGACATACATTATAATCTCATCAGTGCGATGATTAAATCCATACGCGGGAGTGATGTCGATGCAAGCATCTATTACCTTGCGCGTCTGATTGCAGGGGGTGAGAATCCAGAGTTTATTGCAAGACGCTTAGTGATTCTTGCAAGTGAAGATATTGGCAATGCTAATCCACACGCACTCAATCTTGCGACAAGCACGATGGTCGCAACAAGTAAAATCGGCTATCCAGAATCACGCATTATCCTTGCTCAATGCGTGATTTATCTTGCAAGCTCCCCCAAAAGCAATACTGCTTATGAAGCAATCAATCAAGCCCTAGAAGCGATTCAAAAAGGTGAGATTCTGCCTATTGTGCCTCATATCCTACCACATTCTAAAGATTATCTTTATCCGCACCAATTCGGCGGTTGGGTTGATCAGCCTTATTTACACAAAGATTTAAAATTTGTTCAAGCCACGCAAAAAGGATTTGAAAAAACACTCAATGAATGGCTCGATAAAATCAAACACCAAAATACCAAAGATCAATGAATAGATTCTGTCTTTTTTTAAGCATGATAATCTGTGTGTATGCTTTAGGCACAGATATTGACATTAATCCCGATCGGCGCAATTGGCATATTGAGCTTAAGCGCATTGCTGCTAATCTTAGCTCAACCTCTATACGCAACCAAGAATATTATACGAGCTTTTCAGACAGCCGTATTACAGGTGATTCTCAATTAATGATTCAGGGGTTTTTTGACTTAGGGATTGACTTTTATGCACCGCGATATGTCGTGTTTAACTCTATTAATGCCGATTATGGACGCACTATTATCTATCCCAAAGGCGAGGCAAAAATCGACAACCGCACTATTGATCGCATTGTCCTCTCTTCTGACTACACACACAGAATCTGGTATATTCCTCGCTTTATAGGGGGCTTTGAAATTGGTCCTTTTGTCAAACTCAACTATCAAACAGAATTTGACCCTCCGGTAGGATACGACAGACGACAAATCGTGCGGGGTAATGGTGGGATAAAATTCTTTGATGGATTGTATCTCAAGGATTTGCATTTAAATATTTTTGGCGAAAAAGATTTTGCCCTTACCACAGCTTCAGAAAGTCTCGGTTGGGAAGGCGGAATCAAAATCGAATATACATTAAGCAAATATTCTAAAATCTACTACTACACAAACTTTAGACACTATATTCATAATTCTGCCCCTGCTTCCTATAACCCACTTTATCAACTCGAAGTAGAATTACGCGTAGATTCTAAATTTTACAAAAAAACTGCGCTCGCGCCTTTTATCAAATACTATGCCCTACAAGGACGAGATATTAAACAAACAGGAAGTAGTCTTTTAATCGGATTCTCTTTTTCTTTCGGTTACACTTTTATCGATGCGACAAAAAAACCATTCTCTCCTAGCTCTGATTAAAGCCCATAACGAGCGATTTTGTGTTTTAAGACTTCAAGATTCATACCCAATATATCACTTGCTTTTTGAATATCATTGTGAGATTCTAAGAGTGTTTGAGCAATAAGCTCCTTTTCTAAATGTGCGATTTTATCATTTTGCTGTGTTGGGGAGCTTAACCCAAATGCTTGAGCGCGACTTTTAAGAAACAAATCTTTGACGCCTATTATATCTCCCTCACTCAAGATTCCCGCACGCTCTACGACCGAAAGCAATTCTCTCACATTACCGGGCCATTCGTATTCAAGCAATGCTTTTTGAGAATCCTCATCAAAATATTTCGATGTCAAGCCATATTGCACACATACATTCTCTAGTTTCCATTGAGCAATGGGCAGAATCTCCTCTTGACGCTCCTTGAGTGGGGGGATAGGGATAGGGATAGTCTGCAAACGGAAAAATAAATCCTCACGAAATTCATTTTTTGCAATCTTTGCTTGAATGTCTGCATTTGTCGCGGAAATAAAACGCACATCAATTTTAATAGGCTTTGAGCTCCCTAATCTTGTAAGACTTTTTTCCTGCAAGACTCTCAAAAGTTTTGCTTGTAGCCCAAGTGGCATTTCGCCGATTTCATCTAAAAACACACTCCCACCATTGGCATCTTCTAAAATACCCGGTTTCGCGCTTGTAGCGTCTGTAAAAGCTCCTTTTTCGTATCCAAAAAGTTCAGATTCTAATAAATGCTCCGGAATTGCTGCCATATTAATAGCAATAAAGGGAGCGTTATGACGATGAGAGTTTTGATGAATAAAATGCGCAAATACATCTTTCCCTACGCCACTTTGCCCCAAAAGCAAGACATTCGCATCAGTGCTAGCAACCTTTAAAGCAATTGTTTTAGCAGATTCTAGTTGTGGAGAGGTTGAAACAAAAGTTTTACTCTCATTGTGTGCTTGAGGATTGACTTTAGGCGATTTTTGCGCAATCTGTTTGACTTTATGACTTCTCTGAATTGCCTCAATCAGTGTATCAATCTCAAAACCTTTTATCAAGAAATCCTTAACACCTAGCCGAATGGATTTGATTGCATTTTGCACCGAAGCATTTCCGGTAATCACAATCGCCTCGTAACGCCCGCCAAGCTCTTGTAAAAATGCCAATCCATCCATTTGCGGCATATTAATATCAGTAATCACCAAATCAAAACTATCATCGAGCTTTTTAAGCGCATCTTTGGGATTCTTGAAACTCATAATTTCATATTCAGGATAGTCCTCAAAAGCAGTTTCTAAAGACTTACGATAATTGATGTCATCTTCAACAATTGCTATCTTCAAGCTTTCTCCTTTGATAAAATTTTAAGTATTACACTTTTGTCCAATAACACTGCACGAGCTCGTGTAGGCACTATTTCTAAACTCACGCGAGAAGTTAGAACATTATCTTTACCATTTGCAGATTCTCGTATATTGACTTCATTGCTATAAAGACAATCCAAAACCTTCTCCTTTTCTTGACGCAAAATATACACAATAAAATACGGCATATCGTCCATAATCTCATAATCACTGACATCAATCTCACATTCTTTGGCAACACGATAGCCATTGCGTGAATCACCCTGATAGTTCATCACATGGGAGACACGATAACGTTCTTTTTGCGCTAAATGATTCTGACTGACAATCTTATAAGAAATCAAAACCTCCACTTCCAATCCGTCCAAAGTATCATTATAAGGTATTTCATCTAAGATACTATGAGCGTTTAGTATGACCCAAAAAAAACAGATTGAAAGGAAGATTCGCATTAAATCAACTCACCAGATTCACCCTCAATGATGTCTTCATCTTTTGGTTCTTTGGGGCAAACATTCGCATAAGCCACTTTATCATTGCCAACATTCACGATTTTAACACCACTCGTATTGCGTCCTGCTTCACGGATTGCTTCAGTATCAACGCGTATCATTTTACCCGAACTTGTGAGCACCATTAAATCCATATTTTCATCATTGATATTCACAACGCTCACGAGCTTACCTGTTCTTGCAGTAAGCTTCATTACAATCACACCCTTACCTCCACGAGACTGCAAACGATACTCTCCTGCTAATGTTTGCTTCCCGATGCCTTGTTCGCTCACGGTTAAGAGTTTATCAGTATCACTTGTAATCGTAGTCGCACCAATCACATAATCTTGATTTGCTTTAAATCTGATACCTGTTACCCCACGGCTTGCACGTCCAATCTCACGCAATCCTTCGAGTCCAAAGCGAATACACATACCCTGATAAGTCGCTATGAATAATTCTTTAACATTAGAATCTATAATATTTGCAGTTACAAGTTCATCATTTTCATCAAGATTAATAGCGCGGATTCCCACACTTCTAATATTGCTGTATTCTTTAAGGTTTGTGCGTTTCACAACACCATTTTTTGTGAAAAATACAAGTGATTTGTCTTCATTGAAGTCTGTCGTGGTGATAGTCGCCATGATTTTTTCATCTGCTTGAATATTAATGAGATTGACCACCGCTTTACCGATAGCAGTCCTTCCCGCTTCGGGAATCTTATATACTTTCAACCAATAAAGTTGCCCTTTATTTGTAACAAACATAATCGTATCATGCGTATTAGCCACGAAAAAAGATTCTATAAAGTCATCATCATGCGTATTACCGCTTACCTTACCCTTACCCCCTCGATTTTGCTTCTCATAAGTTTTAAGTAATACCCGTTTAACATAACCTCGATGACTCATAGTAACGACTACTTTTTCATTAGGAATCAAATCCTCAACATCAATCGCATCATAATCCTCTTCGATTTGTGTGCGTCTTTTTGTGCTAAATTTTTCTTTTACTTCAAGGAGTTCTTCATTGATGATTGTTCTTAGTTTTTCTTCACTTTTGAGGATTGATTCTAATTCGGCGATTTTAATTTGGAGCTGGGTATATTCTTCAGTGATTTTATCACGCTCAAGCCCTGTCAAACGTTGTAAGCGCATTTCCAAAATCGCTTTAGCTTGCAGTTCGCTTAAACGGAATGTATCCATAAGAGCAAATTTTGCTTCTTCAGTATCTTTCGATGCACGAATCATACGAATAATCTCATCAATATGATCAAGCGCGATAATTAATCCCTCTAAAATATGCGCTCTCGCTTTGGCTTTCTCAAGATCAAAAATCGTCTTGCGGATAATCACGGTTTTGCGATGCCCTACAAAAATTTGCAAGAGTTCCAATAGGTTAAAAATTTTAGGCTCTTTATTATTGATAGCAAGAAGAATAATACCAAATGTGCTTTCCATTGCGGTAGATTTGAAAAGATTATTAAGCACAATTTCGCTCATCGCATCTTTTTTAAGCTCAATAACAACCCTTATGCCGTCTTTATCGCTTTCATCACGCACTTCAGAAATACCATCGACAACTTTTTCTTTAGCAAGCTCGGAAATTTGCTCGACAAGCTTTGCTTTATTTACTTGATAAGGCACTTCATCAATCACAATCACATCTTTTGTCTTCGTCTTTTCAATATGCACTTTTGCACGCACACGAATACGCCCTCTACCAGTGCGATAAGCTTCTAAAATACCTGCCTTACCATAAATAATCCCACCTGTAGGAAAATCAGGTCCTTGCACAATGTCTAATAATGGCTCTACACTTTGAGGATTATTTTTATTGACATAAATCAGCGCATCAATGACCTCATCAATACGATGAGGCGGTATAGAAGTCGCCATACCCACAGCAATACCACTTGAACCGTTCACAAGAAGGTTGGGAAAACGCGTGGGCAATACATCAGGTTCTTTTAATGTATCATCATAATTGGGTAAAAAATCCACCGTGCCCTTGTCAATATCATGAAGCAACTCTTCTGCTGCCTCCGTCATCTTGGCCTCTGTATAACGCATAGCGGCTGCACTATCACCATCAATAGAACCAAAGTTTCCTTGCCCATTGACAAGTTTTAGACGCATTGAAAAGTCTTGCGCCATTCTTACAAGCGCATCATAAACTGCTGTATCTCCATGAGGGTGATATTTACCGATTACATCTCCAACAATTCTTGCACTTTTTTTGTATGATGCTTTAGAAGTTACTCCTAGCTCACTCATTGCATATAAGATTCTCCGATGCACAGGTTTTAGTCCATCTTTAGCATCAGGCAAAGCTCGCCCTACAATGACACTCATTGAATAATCTAAATAACTATTTTTTATCGAATCATCAATTTTTATATCTACACTATTATATTCTATCAAGCTGTCCATTATTACTCCATTTATGTATTTTAGTCTGATTCTTAGCTTAAATTCTATCCCAAATTCTCTAAAAATCGGCTTACTCAAGCCAAAAAGTATTGTATAATCACCGCAAATTATAAGCATTTCAAACATAAAAAAGGATTTTTATGCACGAATTGATATTATTAAGCCTTGTAGCCTTTTTTGCTGCCATTACGCCGGGTCCCGATTCTATCCTTGTCCTTCGCTCAACGCTCATTTTTGGGACAAAGCAAGGCTTTCAAGTTTTATTTGGTATTGCCACAGGGTGGTTACTTTATTTTGCACTTATTTATGCTGGATTAAGCTATATTCTAAACATTCCTTTTATACAACTTTTTTTAAGTTTTATAGGTGGATTGTATTTGCTTTATCTTGCTTACAATCTCCTTATACTCCCTCCTTCAAACAATGAAATAGAATTTCACAATGCCCAAAAAGATGGCTATTTGCGAGGGCTTATTGTAAATCTCTCCAATCCTAAGGCGATTATTTTTTTTATTTTCTTGCTCACACCATTTTTAACCTTCCAACATGGAATCTTTTGGAGCTTTATTGTCTTATGGTGCTCACTTTTTATCGCTTTTTGTTTTATCATTATGATCGGATCAATAGCACGAAAATATATCTGTGCAAAATACTTTTATTATATTGACAAAATTTGTGGAGGACTTTTTGGAATCTTTGCATGGTGGCTTTTATTTGAAGCAGGCAAAACTATAGGAATGATTTAAACTAAAACTTCTACGACTAAGGAAAAAAGGTGGTACGCCCAAGAGGATTCGAACCTCTGACCTACGGCTTAGAAGGCCGTTGCTCTATCCAGCTGAGCTATGAGCGCAAATGAGTGGTACGCCCGAAGGGAGTCGAACCCCTAACCCCCAGATCCGAAGTCTGGTGCTCTATCCAATTGAGCTACGAACGCATTAATCACAGAGAGAAATTTATGGGGTGGGAGATGGGGCTCGAACCCACGACCCTCAGAGCCACAACCTGATGCTCTAACCAACTGAGCTACACCCACCATAATTTAATATTTAATGAAGTTTCTTAATGGTCGGGGCGAAAGGATTCGAACCTTCGACCCCTTGGTCCCAAACCAAGTGCGCTAACCAGACTGCGCTACGCCCCGCCGAATACGCCATATAACCATAAGGGCGTTATTATAATATAACCTCTCTTTTTTGTCAAGTAAAACCCATTACAATAATCTTTAATTTACTATACAATCAGACTTGTGATTTTGTAGCCTAAAAAGGCAAATACATAAGACACGATGCTTGTAAAAAGAAAGAGATAGAGGATATATCGTTTCCCTCCAGCTTCTTTGCCAAAAACAATACTTGCAGCAAAACAAGGATTATAAAACATAATAAACAAAATAAATGCAATCGCTGTTGGCACACTCACACTTTGAGCCAAAACCTCCCGTAAAGGCAAATCATTATCCTCATCAATATCATCACCCAAAGCATACAAAACACCCATTGCCGAAATAATCGTTTCTTTAGCAAGCAAACCATTCAACAAAGAAACTGAAAATTTCCAATCAAAATCCATAGGTGCAAAAATAGGCTGGATAAATGTCCCAATGCGCCCCAAATAGCTTTGCTCAACGCGTTGTGATTGGAACAATCGATTCTCTTGGAGAATCTGCTCTTCGAGGGTATCAATCTCCTCTTGATTCTTGCTCTCACTGATTTGAGATTCTAATACCTCCACAGACTGAAGATACGCCTCCTCTAATGCCTCATTTTTGGGGAATTGTGTCCCTATCCAAATCACCACAGAAGCGATTAAAATAAATGTCCCTGCTTTTTTAATATAGCTCGTAGCCTTTTGCCACACGCTAAAAGTGATGAGATTCAAGCTAGGAAAACGATATTTGGGCATCTCCATCACAAAAGGCTCATCATCTCCCTTAAATGCAGTAAGTTTCAGAATCTTTGCCATACATAGCCCTACTAACGCACCAAAAATATAAATCATATATAAAATATTACCCGCTGATTCTGGTGTAAAAAATGCTCCGATAAAAAGCGTATATACCGGTAATCTTGCACCACAGCTCATAAAGTTAATGATAAAAAGTGTGAGCATTCTGTCATTGCGATTTTTAAGCATTCTTGTGCTCATATATGCCGGCACAGAGCAACCAAAACCGGTTACAAGCGGGATAAAACTTTTACCATGCAAACCAAATTTATGAAAGAATCCATCAAGCAAGAAAGCCACACGAGACATATACCCTGTGCCCTCTAAAAGCACAATCCCAAAAAAAAGTATCAAAATATGAGGCAAGAAACTTAGCACAGCTCCAACACCAGCGATAATCCCTCCTGAAAGCAATGAGGCAAGAAAATCATTGGGGATTATCTCCTCAACCCATTCGCCAAACATATCCATACCCTCTTCGATCCATACCTTAGGAAACTCACCTAAATAAAAGGTAATCTGGAAAAGCAACCACATCAAAAAAAGAAAAATAGGTATGCCTAGATATTTATTAAGCAAGACAGAATCTATTTTTTGTGTTTTATTTTTGTGTTTAGGAGCTTTAATTGTCATCGATTCTAAAGCCGCTCCTTTGGCAAAGCCTAAGGCATCATTCAAAAAAATATCTTTCATATTTTTATCATGACTTTGACGATAAATATTTTCAATTGATTTTTGCACTTGCGCACTTAGCTCACCCCAACAGCCCTTATCATGAAGAGCTTGAGCAATAGTATTATCTTGCATCAAAAGCCTTAGCGCAACATCACGCAAAGAAAAAAACATCACACTATGAGTGCGCATCAAAGATTCAATTTCATCAAAATGCTTCTGTGCTAAAAAATTCTGAATCTTATCAATCTCATCTTCTAAGAAACTTGCATACACGCGTTTAGAGGGTTTCAATGGCTGCAGACTAACTTCAATCAACTTATCCAAAAGCAATGAGAGATTTTCACCGCTAAAAGCCGACACATTCACGCATTCTACGCCAAGTATCCCCCCTAAACATTTTGTATCAATACTGATACCTTCTTTTTTTGCCTCATCACTCATATTAAGAGCTAAGCACATCTTTGAGTGAATCTCCAAAAGCTGTGTTGTCAAAAACAAACAACGTTCTAAATTTGTAGAATCTGAAATATTCAAAATCACATCATATTTTTCATTTTCCAAAAATGACTTTGTGATACGCTCTTCAAATGAATATTCGTTCAATGAGTAAGTGCCGGGCAAATCGATAAATTTTAATTCATAACCCTTGTGGATAATCGTCGCTTCTGATTTTTCTACCGTTACGCCTGTAAAATTTCCTACCTTAATGTGCGTCCCACAGATTTTATTCATCAAAGAACTTTTTCCGACATTGGGTTGCCCAACAAGAACAATCGTGATAGATTCCATTCAATATCCTTGATATATCTCATAAAGACAACATTTTAGCCATTTGCATTAATGAAGTCAATAAAATTAGTATTTATTCTTATTTTAAAGGTTAAAATGCGAGTTTCAATCCGAGATTAATATTTGTCATATGAGGATAATACCGCTGCGACCCGCCGTGTGTATTAAGCACATTGAGCAAAGCACTCAAATGCTCGGTAAAGCCAAAATCTAGCAGAAGATTCACTTCATTGACGCGATCATACCCACCTTGTGTGCCAGATGAATTTTGTTGCGGACAAAATCTCGTGCTGCCATACACAATAGCAAAATTCACTCTATCCATATCAAACATCACTTTTCCATACCATAGATTCGCATCAGCACCTTGCATCAAAGCCCTTCCACCCCACATAAAAAACGGACTGACATTATTGCCCAAAGTATTTAAAGACCCCCAGCCAATATTCGCTCCTGTGCCGACATATCCCACACTTGCTTCCGCCATTTGCTTGACACCGACAAAAGCTTTGAAGTCAAAATTATAGCCATTGCCATTTTTGCCATTCAAGATTCCATGATACTGCTCAAAACTCGTTGCGAAATGCCCACTCGCTCCAAGATAAGATTTTGAAGTGTTGTAACGCAAGGAGACTTTTCCCCCCACAGCACAAAAAACTTCAGGATTAGCAATGCCATAAACTTTGAAGTTTAGCCATTCACCCACATAATATTTAAAACTTGCATTACTTAAGCCTAAGACATTATAAGGATTGACCTCATAGAATCCTGTCATTTTGTTGTATTGCACATAGCCATTATTTTTGACCCAAAAAACTTCAATCAACGCATTAGGCAAAGAGCGATTGCGTAGCCACACGCCATCAATGAGCCTATCTGCCCATTCAGAATCTGCAAAAACGCGTCCGACCTTGATACTCGTATTGCCATCGAAATATTCTATATAGGACTGCCCCAGCATCGTGCGATCATTCATATAAAAATCCTTTGAAGCATCGCCTTTGCCGTATCGGTTTGGATTATTTGATAAAGGTTCAGCAGACCATTGGGAATAGCGATCATTTTCATACAAAACGCCTGTCGCACGAAAACTCACCGCCACACGGAGATATTTCCAAAATGCCGAATGATAAGCCAATCCTACACTGCCTACCAAATACCCGGCATCACTCGTTTCGTCCTTTTTGTGATTGTCTGATTTTGCTCCCATTGTCCAATTACCATAAAAAGTAATATCACCACTAGAAACACCATTTTTCAGCGCATCATCAATACTATCATATCCCCACATTCCGCTTATTAAAAGCATACAAATCAATACATTTTTAAGTTTTTTCATAACTCTCACTTTATATCCATAGATTATCAATCAAACGCGTTTTGCCCACTTTCGCCGCAATAAGAAAAATACTTTTCCCTTGCTCAATATGCGTGATATACTCCAGCTGATGATTACGAAAAGTTGCATAAAACAGCATCAGCCCATCATATGAAAGCTCTTTAAAAGCTAAAGATTCTAATTGCGATACTTGTGTGATACCTTGCGCAATATATGTGCGCACTCTCTGTATCGTTTGAGGGATACGCAAGGCAATTTCTCTCTCTTTAGGGCTAAGATAAATATTGCGTGAGCTAAATGCCAAGCCATCATCATCACGCACAATCGGACAAGGCACAATAACTATCGGTAAAAATAAATCGCTTATCATTTTTTGAAGGATTAATACTTGCTGTGCGTCCTTTTGTCCAAAATACGCACGATGTGGTTGTATCAAAGAAAAAAGCTTTAGGACTACTTGCAGCACACCCGCAAAATGTGTAGGACGATCAAAACCCTCCAAAACATAGCCCATTTTTTTAGGGGGATTGAGCGTGATTTCATCTCCGCAATACATTTCTTCTACACTAGGGATAAATACCGCATCTACACCGCTTTGTTCACATAATGTAATGTCTTTTTCCAAGTCGCGCGGATAGGCATCAAAATCTTCATTTGCGCCAAATTGCGTGGGATTGACAAAAATCGAGACAATCGTATGCGCATTATCTTGTATGGATTGTTTGATTAAACTTTGATGCCCTTTGTGCAATGCGCCCATTGTCGGCACAAACCCCACACTTTGGGTGAGGCATAAGCGATACTCTCTCATCTCTTTAATCGTTGAAATTACTTTCACAATCTACTCCTTGCACTTTCTGTCTCTAGCAACTTTTTATCATCAAATTATAGAGTCGATACATTAAGAAATCAAGGGATTTTAAACAATAAGCGCAAAAGTTTTTATAAAACTTTTTATATTACTTGCAAATATAAGACGCGCTTTCAGAATCACCTACCTCGTATAATTCTTCTTTGCTTAATTCCTTGCCGTTACCACATTTTCCGTTGATAGGCTCATCATCTTCATAATAAGCCTCTAAAAGCAGATTCTGATTCTCATCATAGAATCTACTGAAACCATTGAACTTATCATCTTTTAAAAGTGATTCGCTCTCAATATTGCCATTTTCATAATATTCTCTTGCTACACCTTCTGCCTTGCCATCTTTAAATGGCATATCCCATTTCAGACTTCCACTTTCGTAATACCCTTTTAGCAAGCCATTTAATTTATCATCTTTATATGGCGTTTCAATAAAAAGTTTTCCACTGTCATAATAAGTTTTAGCTATACCATTTGCCTTACCATTTTTAAATGGTGTTTCAATCCAAACAAGATTATCATGATAATACCTCACTGCACAGCCATTTAATTTATCATTTTCATCTTTACACTCTCTTAGATTCTCTACATTAGGAAAGCTCAATGCCAAAGTTGCCGCTAACAATAATGTTGCCACTAATCAATCCTCCTTTTATTTTGCTCCTACTGAATGTGCTTGCAAATATCGAGTGCTTCAACAAAGCTAACACTTGCTCTGTATAATTCCTCCTCATTGAGTTTCTTGCCATTACCACATTTTCCGCTGATAAGCTCACCATCTTTGAAATTAACCTCTACCAGCACTTGATTTTCATTATACAATCTAGCTATGCCATTTACTAAAGTCTCTTTGAAAGGCATTTCGCTCAAAAGCTCTCCATTTGCGCCATATGCCTTTACTAAACCATTGAGTTTGCCATTTTGATATGGCATTTCACCCATCAAAGTCCCATCTTCGTCATAAACTTTACTCACACACCCACTGATTCTATCATCATCGCTTTCGCATACCTTTGGATTCTCGGCACAAGATACGACAAACATCAACAAACATACTATAAAGAATATTTTTATCATTGAAATCTCCTCGCCATTCTTTAATGCTTTGATTGGAGTAGTCGTTTTTGTCCTCGCTAAACATTGATTTTAGAATTTTATTGATACTTTATATCAAAGAAAGGATTTGTCTGACTACTTGTAAAGGATTTTCTGCTTTGTAAATGGGGCGTCCAATGACTATAAAATCACTCTGTGCAAGTTTAGCATCTTGCAAAGTCGCTACGCGTTTTTGATCATTCGCTGATTCGCCGAAAGGGCGGATACCCGGTGTAATCGTTAAAAATCTCTTATCAGTAGCCCTTTTTATTGCCAAACTCTCACTCACAGAACACACCACGCCATCAATCCCTGCATTATAGGCAAGTTTGGCGAGGTGAATCGTATGAGAAAACACATTAGCATTATAAATCTCTGCAAATCCCTCATTATCAAAGCTTGTGAGCGCACTCACACCAATGACTAGCGGAAAATCATTGTGCTTAGCTTTAAGCATTGCGATAGCCTTCATCGCCTCAAACCCACAACTTGTATGGATTGTGAGCATATCCACACCGATTGCATAGCATTCATTCAGCGCATCAAGCATCGTATTAGGAATATCATAGATTTTCAAATCAAGGAAGATTCTGTAATCTCCCATTTTTTTAATCGCTTCAAGCCCCTTGACACCATCACGGATAAAGCTTCTTAGTCCGATTTTAAGCCAAATCTTGGATTTTTGAGAATCTTCTAAGGCTTGAAGCGTCTCTAAAAGGGTGAGATTCTGTCTTTGTGAGGGATTATCAAGCGCGATGCAAAGTTCCATCACACAGCCTTACTTTTTGTCTTGTGCAAACTATCAAGGACGCCATTAATAAGCTTTGGCGCATTGTCTTCTCCACCATAGATTTTTCCTAGCTCTACTGCTTCATTAATCACCACAGGTGCATCGGTATCAGTATAAAGAATCTCATACGCACCAAGCCTTAGCATTGCTCTCTCCATACCTCCTAGCCTTGAAAATTCCCATTCTTTAAGGTGAGGTTGGATTCTAGAATCAAGCACCGCTAAATGCTCAATCACACCTTTCAAAAGCCCCATAGCAAAAGTCTGCTGATGATTTTTGATTTTCCTTTCTTTGAGCATATCCGGAGCTAATTCGATAATATCATTATTGCCTAAGTCATAGGCATAAAGCATACCTACAACAGCTTCTCTTGCTTGTGTGCGTGTCGCCATTTATACCCCGATATTTCGGTAAAGATTGATAAGCTCAATCAAGCCAGACATCGCCTCAAAACCTTTGTTTCCTGCTTTTGTCCCTGCTCGCTCAATGGCTTGTTCAATATTGTCCGTTGTCAAAACGCCAAAAGTAACAGGCTCGCCATATTTAAGCGTAACATTAGCAATCCCCTTTGTCGCTTCAGCAGACACATAGTCAAAATGCGGAGTAGAGCCTCGTATCACCGCTCCAAGACAGCAGATTCCGTCATATTCGCTTTGTGAGAGAATCTTTTGTAAGGTAAAAGGTATTTCATAAGCACCCGGCACTAAATACAAATCCAATAATTCATCTTTGCCGCCATGTCTTAAAAAAGAATCTTTTGCGCCTTCTACAAGTCTGTCAGTGATCAGATGATTAAAACGTGATGCGATAATCGCAATTTTTTCATTGCCTAAAAGTTGGAGTTTCCCCTCAATAATATTCATTGTATCTCCTTAAGATTGGGTTAGATTCTCAATTTCTAAAAGTTTATAGACTAAATCTAAAAGCTGCTGTGTTTGCACCATATTAGGTCCATCACTCAATGCCTTTTGTGGCTCAAGATGTGTTTCCATAAAGAATCCATCGACACCTACTGCCGCAGCCGCTTTTGCTAAATAAGGCACGAAAGAGCTATCACCGCCACTTTTGCCTCCTGCAGCTCCGGGCATTTGCACACTATGTGTCGCATCAAAAATCACCGGTGCAAAGGCGCGCATTATCACAAGTGAGCGCATATCGACCACGAGATTCCCATAGCCAAAAGTGCTTCCGCGCTCTGTCAGCCACACGCCATATTTTTGCGCTTCTTCATAAGTCGCTTGTGTGCCTCCACGCGTTTTAATCGCCTTTAAGACGCTATGTTTCATATCTGCAGGATTCATAAACTGCCCTTTTTTGATATTGACGATTTTGTCTGTCTTTGCTACTTCTACAATCAAATCCGTTTGTCGGCACAAAAACGCAGGGATTTGAATCACATCTGCTACTTTTGCAATATGAGGAGCTTGATAACTTTCATGAATATCTGTGATAATCTTATAGCCAAAATCTTTCTTAATACGCCCGAGAATCTCTAAGCCTTTCTCTAAACCCGGTCCGCGATAGCTCTCAAGACTCGTGCGATTAGCCTTATCAAAGCTTGCCTTGAAATAAAAATCAATTTTTGGGTGATTGGCTAAAGGCTGTAAAGTCTCGGCTATCGCGCAAAGTGTTTCGTATTCTTCAATCACACAAGGTCCGCTCATTAAGATCATCATTTCTCCTTTGATTTAATCGTATTAATGGGGCGGAACTCTCTTTTTATCATATTATAATTAAGAATCTCACCCGTTTCAATGATGTAATACCACCCATAAACATTAAGCTCTCCCCTATCGAATCGCTCCTCCACAAAAGGATAAGTCATCAGATTCTCTAATTGATGTTCAATATTCATTTGCTCCATAAGCCAAGTGCGTTTAGCTTTAGAATTAGGCTTCAGCGCATCGACTTTTTGCTTGACAGGTTCTAAAAGCTCTATCCATTTCTTGACATAAGGAGCATTATTAAGCTTTTCTGGAGGTTCATAAATCGCAGAACAAGCCCCGCAATCACTATGCCCACAAATAATAACATTTTGAATATCTAAGATGCTGATAGCATACTCAATGCCCGAAGTTGTCGCTAAATATCCTCCGCGTATCCCTTTGTCTTTGCCAAGATAAGGCGGCACGATATTGCCCATATTACGTATGACAAACAAATCTCCGGGCAAGGTATTTGTAATCAGATTCGGCACTACACGAGAATCTGTGCAAGTAATCAAAAGCGTGTGAGGATCTTGATGTTTTTTAAGACTTTCGTAAAGCTCTTTATGCTCATTATAATCTTCTTCTCGGAACTTAATTGCTCCCTCAAATAATTCTCTCATAGCTTATTCCATTAGTTTTAATATCGTCATTTAAAAAAGATATGGCATTATATCAAACTTAAAAACAATATTTCACTATATCACTACAAAATATTTAGAGGCAGGAAGTTATGGGCGAAATTTTAGGCGCGATTATTAATTTTATTGTTGAAAGTGTAGGGAATCTCGGCTATATAGGGATTTTCATAATGATGTTTTTAGAATCTAGCTTTTTTCCTTTTCCCTCCGAAGTCGTGATGATACCTGCTGGTTATTTAGTCTATAATGGCGAAATGAATGCTATTCTTGCTGTGCTTTGTGGGATTGGTGGTTCTCTTGTAGGGGCACTTTTTAACTATTACCTTGCCTTAAAATTCGGGAGAGAATTTCTTATTGCTTATGGTAAATATTTTTTCTTCACAGAAAAAACGATGCAAAAAATGGAAGATTTTTTTGCGAAATACGGACATATCAGCACCTTTATCGGGCGACTTATCACGGTAGTGAGACAATATATCTCTTTGCCCGCAGGTTTAGCACGAATGAATCTTGCCAAATTCTGTTTTTACACCTCTTTAGGAGCAGGGATTTGGGTCATTATTTTAACATTCATTGGCTACTATATTGGTGTCGTGTTTGGGAATGGATTCTCACTTGAAATGATTTTGCATACTTTTACCTCACACGATCTTTCGCCTCAAGAGATGGCACTTCGGGGCTATGTCCAAACAGCTGGGCTTATTGCCTTGGGGATTGTCGTTTTGGTGTTGTGCTTGTATATTTTTTATAAACGATACAAAAAATACACACACGCAAAAAAATCACAGCCTAAAAATAGTGAGGTGTAAAAAATAAATATCGCTACACCAAAGATTTAACAAGACATTTTATAATCACATTTTAAAAAATGCAATCATAATTTTGTATCAATCATAAAAACTATCTAAGGATACTATAATGAAATTTGAAATCTCTAATCAAGCCCATCTGCCAACAAAATTTGGCGATTTTTGGGTAAAAAGTTTTCGAGAATTTATCCCCAATCAAGATACCCCCTTAGAACATCTTGTCGTGTATAGCAAAGAACTCGGACAAACACCTCTTGTGAGAATCCACTCTGAATGCCTTACAGGTGATGTCTTTGGCTCAAAAAAATGTGATTGTGGGAATGAGCTTGCGTTGGCAATGCAACAGATTGCTCAAAACAAACCCGATGGAGGAATGCTTGTTTATTTGCGTCAAGAAGGGCGAGGCATCGGGCTTTTCAACAAGATTAACGCTTATCATTTGCAAGATCAAGGATTTGATACCGTTGAAGCAAATGAAAAGCTTGGTTTCCCTAGTGATATGCGTAATTATGACATTATCAAAGAGATTTTTAAACACTTTGACATCACGCAAATCAATCTTTTAACCAACAATCCTAAAAAAATCTCCGCCCTCTCACCCTATGCGAAAGTCGTTCGCCATAGTATTATCACGCCGACTAATCCGCACAATGAAAATTATCTCACCATTAAAAAGCAAAAAATGGGGCACTTACTTTAGATTCTATACCAACAAAGGATATATGATGCACACGGCAAATACACAAAATTTCCCTCGTCTTGTTAGTTTTGATGAAGTACGAAAGATTCTGCAAGATATACCCTTAAAACCGCTCGGTGTGCAAAAGGTATTTTTCAAAAATGCGCTTAATAGAATCTTGGCAGAAGATATTATCGCACAAAATAACATTCCACCTCTCCCTACTGCAGCAATGGACGGCTATGCGATTTTTTGGGAAGACAGAGAGCAATTAGAATCTCAAGGTTTAACCCTACTCCCCGATAATAAAGCTGGAAATCCCTCACTTCCGACACTCAAAAGTGGCTGTGCAATCAAAACCTTTACGGGCTCACAAATGCCTATAGATTCTGATACGCTTGTGATCGTTGAACACATTGAAGAAAGGGAGGGACGCATTTATCTCAAATCCTCCCTCAAAACTGATGAGATTAAAAAATCGCAATGGGTGCGTCAAATCGGTGATAATTATCACAAGGGAGATATTTTACTTAAAGCTGGAAGCAGAATCGGTGCGTTTGAGATAGGACTGCTTGCCGAGCTTAATCAAAGCTTTGTGCTTGTGCGTCAAAAAGTGCGTGTAGGTGTGTTATGCGTTGGCGATGAGATTCTCGAAGTAGGAGAATGTAGCACACAAAATAACTTTGTCCGCAGTGTCAATACACATTTGCTCGAAGCGATCATCACACAAATGGGAGCTGATGCGATCATTTATCCTTTATTAAATGACGATAAAGATCAAATCAAGCATTATTACCAACAGGCGTTAAATGAATGCGATATTATCATTAGCACAGGCGGTATGAGTATGGGGGATTATGACTATACACAAGAGGTTATGCAAGAGCTTTTGGAGATTCAGTTTAAAGGTGTGCGGCTAAAACCGGGCAAACCCGTGGCATTTGGAATCAAGCATCAACAAGATTCTAATCCCAAACTTGCCTTAGGATTGCCCGGCTTTCCAAATTCGTGTGCGGTTACTTTTTATCTTTTTGGCAAAATACTTATCAATCGACTTCAAGCCACTGATGAGATGCCCTTGATTCTTCAAGCGACTTTGGCAGAAGATGTCAAACGCAGCGATTCAAGAATGGAATTTCGAGCATGTGATCTTCGCATTACACAAGGTCAAATCTTTGTAAGCTTTGCAAGTAAAAAATCTCTCCAAAGCTCAATGATTAATAATCTCACACAAAATACAGCATTAGCGATTCTTCCAGAAAATGGTGCAAATATGAACGCGGGAGAAAAAATAGAAATTATGTTATTGGGCTATTCTAAGCTTTAAACTTAGAAAAGATATGCTATGCTTTAAAAAATAAAAGGATAATGCAATGATTAGAGTAGAATTTTTAGGTCCAATGAGTGATTTACCTCCTAAAGAAATAAACGCACAAACTCTCCAAGATCTGAAAAATGAACTTTTGCGTGATGAAAAAATCCAAAAATGGCTGCCTATCAGTGCAGTTGCAATTAATGATGAAATCATTGAGGATTTATCTTATCCTTTAAAATCAGGTGATAAAGTGCTGATATTGCCTCCCGTGTGTGGTGGATAATGCTTGAAATTTACGATGGTGCATTACCAACATTCGATATTTATCAAAAATGGGAATGTTTTGCAAGTAAGAAAAATCTTGGTGCATTCAGTCTTTTTACCGGCATTGTGCGTGAAGAAAATGGCATTGTAGGGCTAAGTTTTGATATTTATGAACCTCTTTTACAAAAATGGTTTTATCAATGGCAAAATAATGCACTCAATCAATTCCAAGCGTGGATTCTGATGGCACACGCTAGAGGTGATGTGCCTAATGGACAAAGCTCATTTATGTGCGCAATCACCGCTTCACAAAGAAAAAATGTCTTCACTCTTTATCAAAACTTTATCGAGGATTTCAAGGCAAACGCACCGATTTGGAAATACGATATAATTGATGGAAAGAGAATCTACGCGCTAGAGCGAAGTAAAGCCTTAAAAGGCAGTGGATTACTGCAATGAATCCGATTATTTTTGCTTTTAGCGGGCAAAGCAATAGTGGCAAAACGACTTTGATTTGTAAGCTTTGTGAATACCTGCATCACACTCGAGCAAATGTGCAAATTGGCATTATTAAGCATGACCCCAAAGACAAAGCGCAATTTGACACACCGCAAAAAGATAGTTATCGCTTTTTTCAATTAAGCTCTGCTGTGGGTGTGATTTCGCCAACACGCACGACACTTCAGATTCACCATGCACCACAAAGCACTCAAGATTCTCAAGAAATCCAAGCCTTTCATCATGTATTAAAACATTTTGCACATTATGACTATGTCTTTATCGAAGGGCTTAAGACTTTGCCCTACCCACGCATTGTCGTTGCAAGAGATCATATAGAATCTGCATACATACCCTACGCAAATGCTTTTGCCATCCATAATGTCGATAATCTCTCAATTTTACCTCCGCATATCAAGATTTTAGACCTCAATGACATAGCACAAATTGCAGATTTTATTGACACTTTTACTACAATAAAGGACAAATAATGGAGACGATAAAAATCGGTATTTTGGTTTCAAGTGATCGCGCATCACAAGGTGTTTATGAAGATATTTCGGGTAAAGCTATACGCGAGATTCTTAGTGATTTTATTGCAAATCCTTGCGACTTTCACTATATCCTTACCGAAGATAATCAACGCGCTATAGAAACACATCTAATAAATCTTTGCGATGAGATGGGGTGTGATTTAGTCGTTACAACAGGTGGCACAGGACCAGCTAAACGCGATGTAACCCCCGAAGCGACACAAAATGTATGTGAAAAAATGCTCCCCGGATTTGGCGAGCTAATGAGAAGTGTGAGCTTGCAATATGTGCCTACAGCCATCCTTTCGCGTCAAAGTGCAGGGATTCGAGGCAAATCACTGATTATTAATCTGCCCGGCAAACCTAAGAGTATCAAAGAATGCCTTGAGGCAGTTTTTCCTGCTGTGCCTTATTGTATTGATTTGATAGAGGGAAATTATATTTATGCAAACGAAGATTCTATCAAAGTGTTCCGTCCAAAAACTTCTTAAAGATTCTGTGCAATCTCACAAAAACACAAAGGATAACAATGCAACTTACTCACCTTGATAAACAAAACAATCCCACAATGGTTGATGTCAGCAACAAAAATATCACCATGCGTGAAGCTTATGCAAGTGGTATCATCACGATGAGCGCACAAGCTTTTGATGCTGCCCTCAATCACACAGGCAAAAAAGGCTCAATCACACAGAGTGCGATTATTGCAGCGATTATGGGGAGCAAAAAGACAAGTGAGCTTATCCCGATGTGCCACCCTTTGCTGATAAATAAAATCAATGTAGATATTACGCCCGATGAACCAACTCATTCGATTAAAATCGGTGTGCTTGTAAAATGTGAGGGCAAAACAGGCGTAGAGATGGAAGCTCTCACAGGTGTAAGCATTGGACTTTTGAGCATCTATGATATGCTCAAAGCAATTGATAAAACAATGCGCATCAGTGATATTTGCCTTGAGCGCAAAAGCGGTGGGAAAAGTGGGGATTTTCATCGTGATATTTGAGATTATTATTTCAGCCTTGCTTGGCTTAGTGATTGCACTCAATCTTGCTTTTTTCTTGTGGTATGTCAAAAAAACTACCTTTCGCCAACAAAACGATGCGCAGATGATTAATCAATTAGAATCAAGCAGACAAACTCTTCTGATTGAACTATCTCACAGTCAAGCCAAACTTGAATCACTTGAGCAAAGTTATATTAAACGTCTTCAAGATATGCAACAAAACTGCGAGATTCGATTACAAGAAGAAAAAATCCACTCACAAGAAATGTTGCTTGCATTTCAAGAGCAACACACAAAGACGCAAGAAGAACAGAATCAAAATAAAGAAGAGTTAAAAAATGCTTTCAAAGCCTTGAGTGATGATATTTTAAAGCAAAATACACAAAGCTTCACACAATCCCAAACCCTTTCTCTTCAACCTCTTAAAGATGAAATTGCACGATTTCAAAAACAAATCGCGCAAAATCATATTGATGCGATTGAGCGAAATACGCAGCTGCATAGCCAAATCGAGAATCTTTGCAAACTCAATGTCCAGCTTTCCAATGATGCCAATAATCTTGCCAATGCCCTTAAGGGTGAAAATAAAACACAAGGGAATTGGGGAGAGATCATCTTGCAACGCGTGCTTGAGCAGAGTGGTTTGCAAGAAGGGAGAGAGTATGAACTTCAAGTCAATATCCGCAATGACGAAGCAAATCTCTTGCGCCCAGATGCAATCATCAGACTGCCTAATAATCGCTGTGTGGTGGTGGATTCTAAAACTTCGCTGATTGCGTATGAAAAACTCTGCAATGCGCAAGATTCTGAAGAATCACTCCATGCGCAAAAAGAGCTTATCGCTTCAATACGGGCACATTTTACCAATTTAAGCACTAAAAATTATCAGCAATTCATTCAAGGGCAAAAGCTTGACTTTGTGCTGATGTTTATTCCGATTGAAGGAGCATTCTTAGAATCTCTACGGGCTGATTACACGCTTTATGAACGAGCGTATCAAAAAGGTGTGGTGATTGTCTCACCTACGACTATTATGGCAGTTTTAAGGGTGATTGACAACTTATGGCAAATGGAATATCGCAATAAAAATGTAGATAAGATTTTTGAAGAAATTAAAATTTTATTCACGAGAATCCAACGATTTGAAGAGGTTTTAGAGGTGTTAGGACGCAATATTGACACCATATATAAAACTTATGGCAATGTGATGACAAAATACAATGGACAACAAGGTATCGCCAAAAAAGGCGAACAAATCACAAAACTTTTAAAGGGTGCGGGGATAGAGACATTAGAAGATTCTGAAAATATAAAATCTTCTTTAATGATAGATCAATCATAAATTAAGTTATCGACAAATATATTTCACTTGAATCTTTGCCTGCACTTCTTGCTCTTTAGGTATGGGCAATTCCCAACTAACATCAGCACTCGCACTCATATTAGCTGTCGCTTTTAAGGCACGGGGCTGGATTGAGACATTATTATTAAGCGCATCAGCACTTGAAAGATGGCATTTTTTATTGAGCATTTTGGCATAATTTTTTGTCGCATCATTAGCGAGATTCAATGCTCCATCAAAAGCCTTGTCTTGTGCTTCTTGCCAAGCTTGTGGCGTGGCAATCACACTCACATTAGGCGCAAGGAAAGTCAAATATTTATTTTTATTGATTTTCTTATCAATACTAGCGATAAGTTGATCATAATCCTTTTTTTGCTTTTGAGGCACATCGCATTCGAGATTAAAATTAAGTGTATAACCTACCGTGTCTCGTGCTGCACCATCTTTATATTGGATATTTGGGTGCAAATCGTAATTCCCGCCTTCACAAAACTCATTAGCCTTACTTAAAGTGATAATATCATTTAATGTATTGGCAATATCTTTTTTGACGGCTGGTTCAATCTCTCCACCCTTGCGCAAAGTATCGCTTTCTGTGATGCGCACTTGAGCCTTATAGGCATTAGGTATAATATTTTGCGTGTATGAAAAAGTCTTATACACGCAAAGTGCGCTTGTAGGGCATTCATTAAATTGCAAGGCTTTCTTGTCATTGTTGCAACCACTGAAGATAAACATTGAACCCAAAAATACAGATGATGCGATAAGAGCGGATTTTCTCATTCTGCCTCCTCATAATGAAAATATTCTTGAGATTCTAGCGATTTTGGGTAAAGTTTCAGTAATCCATCAAGCCATCTTTTGGCAATATGAGATTGATGTTTTTAGGCAAATATCCTAGCAAACGATCTAAAAAAATAGCATTAGAGAGCATATCGCCGAGCAACAAAGTGCGCTTGATTTCAAAATTTATCTGTGTGTCCCTGATGAGCGTTGCCACAAACTCACTCATAGAATCTAAAAAACCATAAGCAAGGATAACATTCTCCATTTGTGCGCATTTGAAACTTAAAGAAGAACGGATAGCGCGATTATAATCCAAAGTAAGCGTGTTTTGTTGATCTTTGAGAAGATGAAAATCAATGCGTGGTCCTCTGTCCCTGACAAATGTATTTGCCAACGCAAAAAGTGTATTTTTGCATTGCATCATATCATCTGAATCTGTAAAATTCAAAATCTGTGCAGCAGTGGCAAAAAGATCTGTGAGATTGTGTGAAATATGACTTTTCGGAGATAAATTCAGCAGTTTAAGGGCTTGATTATGTGTGATATGATTAAAATTATCTACCAAATCTTTGCCGCTTTCGTAAGATTGGATAATATCTTCTATAATCAAACGAGGATTGGTTTCAAAAGCAATATCTAGCATACTTCTTGAAATCCCTGAATCGCACACCATAAACACACTTGAATGGCGAGTGCTAAGATAAATGACGAGCGTTCTTTGAGATGGCTCTTCTTGAGCGATATGCGCAGATACCAGCGAAGATAAGTCTTTTCCTTTGATGCTAGTATCGATAAACACACCATTTTGGGCTACACACAGAATCTGCTGTGCAGGCAATATGGAGTGTCGAAAATCAAAGGGTTGCGATAAACCTTGTTCTGCATAGGACAAGAAAAAATAATCAATGTCCTTTTGCAAAAGCTTTGCGCCTATGAGTGCCAAGATTATATCATAAGGCAAACTTACCAAAACTTCACCTTTTGGATTTTGAGGGAAATTCTGTTGAAACACTTCTTTAGGCACAAGGCATACAGAGGGTTTTTCAAAACTTGCAAGAGCATCAATTTGAGCTTGATGAATACGAAAATAAGTCTTTAATGAAGCAATATCACAAGCGACACACATTTGATTTTGCGGAAGCGGTTGGAGACTCAAAGTCTTGATGCCATATTGCGTGTGCAAAATGATAGGTTGATGATTGCAAAGCTCATCGATTGCGTGATTTAAAAATGACGAAAAATCTGGCGGCAAAAGTAACTTTTGATTGAAAGATGCTGTATTGGGTTGCGCATAAAAATCACTTGAGCTATCGAGAATCTGACGCGTTTCAAGAGCATCAAAATAATAAGTTTTGGGTTCTAAAATAATCTCATCGTGAGCAATATCGCAAAGAGGCAAACCTAGAGTTTCTTGCAAACATTGGATAGGATTATGATTTTGCTCAAATAATGTATAAAAAGTCTCATTAGGCACAATGGGCTTAATCTCCAAAAAACGAAAATAAAGCGAAAGAGGAAGTTTAAGCGAAATTTGTTGAGAAAACTCAAGGATTCTCTGACGCGAAGAATCATCTGTTTCTGATGTCGTAATGTGTGCCATTAATGCAGGCACATCTAAAACAATAAAATGCGTTTGAGAATCGAGAGCATAAAAAGCTGCAGTCAAATTAAAATGATGCGCTTCTCTTATCAGAATCTTGAGGAAAAAATCCGCATCACGACTTGAATTAGCAAAAATAAAATCATAAAACATAACTTAATAGCCCCTAAATGAGCCATTAGCGACTTCTTGCAAATCCCTATCATCGACTTTTTTGACAATCACATTATTTTCTTGTAAATACTGAATCGCTAGAGATTCCATTTGTTTTGCGCCTTCCTTGACTGCATCAGAAAGTAAAAAAGCCGTCTCCTCACCAATCACTTCAGGGATAATGCCGATAATCTTGACTGGTGGCAAATCACCATTTATAGCTGTTAGCCGCAATGTTTGAAGCATCTCGACTTCATGGGCACTCCCCGCCCAAGTGATGATATTTGGCACATTGTCAAAATCAAAATAATACACATCTCCGACATTGGCGTTATTCACACTCACACAATCAAGAATTAAAACTTTATCATAAGATGTGATAAGAGGTATAAGCATTTGAGCAAGTGTGCCACCATCGACAATTTCTACTTCATTCTCTCCGCTAAAAGCATAATTGAGCTTGAGAAGATTAGAGAGATGCACTCCAATCCCCTCATCACCAAAAAGAATATTGCCGATGCCTAGCACTAAAATTTTCATTCAAATATTGAATCTTTACTCAAACTTTGACTTCATCTGTATATCGCATACCGCTAACAATCGCATCAATACCACCATTAGGATATTTGATTGAATTCCACACAGCAAAATAAATATGCACAGGAATAAATATGATAAAAAACCAAGTGAGAATATGATGAATATTTCTCACATTTGCCAAGCCTCCACAAAGAACTTCAACCCATTTAAAGCATACTGATAAAATCGCACCTAGCCCATCATGATAGACATTATAATATAATACAATGCCGGTGAGTGCCATTAAAAGCACCATAATCGCAAGGAGCAGATAAGTAACAAACTGCAAAGGATTGTATGCACCATTGATATGAGGATGTTTGCCTATAAAGAGATAAGCTTTAATTTGAGCAATCCACACTTTAGGGCATTTAGCTTGAGCAAAAGAAATGCGTTCAGGTAAGGATTTCTTATCAAAAATAAAAAGATACAACCTAAAACAAGAAATTGCAATCAAAACAAAGCCTAAAATCAAATGCACACTACGAATATAAGCCTGTAAATAAGAAGTTTGTGCAGGATTCATTGTATGCTCTGCAATGACTTCTCCCGCTATCATGCCTTGCAATGTAGGTTGTGTAATCTCTGGGTGGGACATCACAAAAGGATAAGCGATATAGAATCCTGTCGCAATCAAAAGAAAAATAGAAAATGCTCTTATCCAATGGAAGATTCTCGTTAAGCCGGAGAACTCTTCGTGCATATGGAGCTCTTTTTTAAACATTTCAACCTTGCTCATCATTTCCTCCTTTGAGATTCTTTATTGGATTTTAGCAAATGAAGGCTCGACTTTATATTTGCTCAATTCATTACCTTGAGTATCCATAACATGCACTGCACACGCAATACAAGGATCAAATGAATGGATATGTCTGACAATTTCTAAAGGCTGTGTAATATCCTTGACTTTTGTCCCGATAAGACTCATTTCATAAGGTCCTCTATTGCCTTTAGAATCTCGTGGTCCCGCATTCCAAGTCGAAGGAACAACAGCTTGATAATTTTCAATCACGCCATTTTTGATACGCGTCCAATGGCTCAACATTCCGCGAGGCACATTCCCGATATAGCGTCCTTTGTATTCTTTGTTTTTATCAATCACATAAGGTGCGCATGTCGCCTTATCACCGGAGGCAACATTTGCAACAAGTGCGTTAAAGGCTTTGATTCCATTATCAGCAATCACTTTACATTCAATCGCTCGTGCAGCTGTGCGTCCTAATGTGCTAAACAACGCTTCGGCAGGAAGCCCTGTAACACGCAAAAGCTCATCAACAACAGGTTTGATATAAGGATTCCCACTTGCATAACCTACAAGCACACTTGCTAAAGGTCCTACCTCCATTGGCTCACTATCATAGCGAGGTGATTTGATCCAAGAATATTTGCCATTTTCATCAACGACTTTAGAATCTACAAGTTTGCCATCAGCTCCAATTGTTTGGGCATCTTTAAAGCCTGTATAGTTTGGCTGTGTCTTGCCATCATAAGGGTGGAGAGGCTCATTATCAGCATACCAAGAGTGTGTTGCTTCTTCTGTAATTTTGCTTTCATCAATCGGATAAACCTTACTCAAATCGCCATTTTTGATAATCCCACTGCTAAGCAAGAACTCATCAGCACCGATTTGCATTTCTTGATAACTGATAAAATTCTTTACACCACAACCTTTAAGCACAGAATCTTCATTGCGATAGGCTTCTGCCGCCATAATAATATCAGCCCAATAAGCACGATTCACAAATTCACATACATCTTGGTATTTTGTGAGCCATTCACCCAATCGGCTAGGATCTAAAATATCCATTACAGAAGTAACGCCACCCACGGTTAAACTTTGTGGGTGAGGATTCTTTGCGCCAAAAATCGCCATCATTTGGGCGACACTTCTTTGGACTTCAAGAAGCTTGAGATAATGTGAAAGAACAATCAGATTCTGTTCGGGTGAAAAATGATAAGTTTTATGTCCCCAATACGCATTTGCAAAAGGTCCTAAAGCCCCTTGTTTTACAAAATTCTTCACTCTATCTTGAACAGCTTTGAGCTCATTTTCGCCCGTATTCAAAGGGTTAGGAGTATATTTAAAGGCAAGTTTAGCTGCTTGCGCACAATCGGCATTCAATGCAGAAGTAATATCACACCAATCAAGCCCATGAAGTGTATAAAAATGCACAGGGTGATCGTGGAGAAATAACGATATATTCATCAAAGTTCTTGTGAGAATCGCATTAAGCGGAGGCGTAATGCCTAAAGCATTTTCCACAGCCATAATACCTGCTTTATAGTGTGAATAAGTGCACACACCACAGATTCTTTGCACAATAAAACCAGCATCTCTAGGGTCTCGATTCTTTACAATCGTTTCTAATCCACGCCATAATGTTGAAGTTGAATAAGCATCTTGAATCACATTATTTTCATCAACAATCACTTCAATCCTCAAATGCCCTTCGATTCTCGTGATTGGATCTACAATTATACGTTTTGTCATATTTCACCCCTTATTGTGCTTTTTGTGTCGAACTGATAACTGCATGTGCAGCAATACCCACTGCTGTAACACCCAAGACAACTGCGCCAATGGTATCTGCCGTCTTATCCGCTCCCAAGCCACTATAGCTTGTCGCATAAAGTCGATTGCCAATAGGCTCTTCAAAAGGATTCATCGTATCCCAAAACTTTGGTTCAGAACAACCGATACAACCATGTCCTGCTTGAATAGGCCAACTTACATGCTGGTTAAAACGCAATTTGGAGCAATTATTAAATGTATAAGGTCCTTTGCAACCTACTTTATACAAACAATACCCTTTTTGAGCATTTTCATCGCCAAAATGTTCGACAAATTGCCCCGCGTCAAATCTTCCTCGGCGTTCGCAAAGATCGTGGATTCTCAATCCATAAGCCCAAGTGGGGCGATTATACGCATCAAGCGTAGGCAAAGTGCCAAACAAAATAAAATGCAACACATTACCTACGATATTTTTCTCACTTGGAGGACAGCCGGGCACATTGATAACGCTCTTATTTGTGATTTTGCTAAGTGGCTGTGCATTTGTAGGATTGGGATAGGCTGCTTGAACCCCGCCAAAGCTTGAGCAAGTCCCTATCGCAAAAATCGCTTTTGCATTTTCGGCTGCGTGTCGCGCTTCTTTCGCTCCAGTGCGTCCCTGTGCGCCTATTGTAAGATAAAATTCACTACTACCTTGAGGAATCCCACCTTCCACCATAAGGATATAATTACCCGCATATTTTGCAATCGCATTCTCAAGATTCTGTTCAGCTTGATAGCCTGCCGCTGCCATCACGGTTTCGTGATATTCAAGACTGATATAGTCAAAAATCAAAGAATCAATGGTTGGCGCATCACTTCTAAGCAAACTCTCACTGCAACCCGTGCATTCCGCCATATGCAACCATACAACCGGGAGGCGATTAGCCAATTCTGCAGCCTTTGCTGTGAGTGGAGCAAAGCTTGCAGGCAATGCCAATGCAGCCGTCATCATTCCAGACCATTTGATAAAATCTCGACGAGAAAAACCTCCAGATTCTAACTGATTTATCAGATTCTTATCAGCATTATGATGAACAGGAAGCTTAGATAATTCATCAAGTCTGCGGGAAGCCTTTTCAAAAAGCTCTTCGTTGCGTGTTTGTGTTTCCATAGAACTCCTTTCCTTAAGCAATTTTATGTATTTGGTGTTGTTTGAGGCATCAAAAGCATTTCTCATTTTACACTAATTTTGGTATTTTTTAGTTTTTGAAATCACAGAATCTACCAATAAAATATCAAAAGTAAAAAATACTTTTACAAAAGTTACCAAAAGTTATATTTGAATAAAGCGAACGATAAAATTCATATTTCTAAGTCATTTAGCAAATAAGAAATTTGAAGCATCAAGCATCTTTCTATGAGAAATTAAACGATAAAATTTATCAAAAATGATTTTATTTTCTGACTTATTATTTTGAGATTTATACCAAACTTTATTGGTGTTATGATGTTTTTGATAATTCGTTTAAAAAATCAAGTGTATAATTCAGAAACTTGTAAAACTTTAATGCTTAGATGAAGTTTTGCAAAGTTCTTATCTTTACGATATTTTCAATAAGGAGTTTGAAATGGCAAAGTATTTAGAGCTTACCAGTGATAATTTTGACGCTGAAGTCTCAAGTGGTGTAGTAGTGGTTGATTTTTGGGCGCCTTGGTGCGGACCTTGTAAAATGCTTTCTCCTGTGATTGAGAAGCTTGCAAATGATTATGATGGAAAGGCTAAAATCTGCAAAGTAAATACAGATGAAGAAGATGAGCTTTCGGCAAAATTTGGTATCCGCAGTATCCCAACAATTTTCTTTATGAAAGATGGTGAGATCAAAGATCAAATCACTGGAGCACAACCCGAACAAAACATTCGTCAAAAAATTGACGCTCTTTTGTAATCATACTAAAAAGAGGGATTGGGCATAGCTTATCCCTCCTACAACTCTATACAGATTTTACCAACTTTTACCAACAACCTACAACGACACAACTTTCATCTTGCTTGTGCAGATTCTATAAATTTATGCTAGAATCCTACCTTTTACATCTCAAATCAAAAAAGGCACAATTATGGATATATGTTTAAGCGCAGATGACAAATATTCTCCGATGTTAGCGACCACAATCGCATCGATTTTGCACAATGCCGATGATGAGGATATTTTAAATCTTCATATCATCTCAAATGGCATCTCCGATGTGAATCAAAAGAAAATTTTGACTTTAAAAACAATCAAAGAATGTAATATTACTTTCTATACCCCCCCCCCCCACGATAATTGAGCTATACCGCACTTGGTCCGAGAAAATCCCCCATTCCAAATGGCTACATCATACTGCTTATTTAAGATTAGCCATACCTTCAATAATCCCTCATATTGATAAGATTCTATGGCTTGATTGTGATATGGTCGTGAGAAAAAGCCTCAAAGAAATCTTTGATACAAATATAGACCATCATTTAGCACTCGTGTGTCAAGATAATATTTTCTCCTATCGTATAAAACACCCTCATAAATACAAGCCCAATGGCTTAGACTTCTTGCAATGGCTTGATTCTGTGGGATTAGATTCAAGCGTAAATTACTTTTGTAGTGGCTTTTTATATATTAATGCCAAATTATGGCGAGAGCAAAACTTGCATCAAGCATTTGAAGAATATGTTGCACGATATTTTACTACTATCACTTATGGCGATCAAGATATACTCAACTTCGTCCTACGAGACAAGCTAAAGTATGTGAACAAAATGTGGAATTTTATCCCCTGTATAGATTCTGATTATTATCCTACAATCCCTCCACTTGAAGAGATTAATATCTTGCATTATGCTGCTAGTAAACCTCTTAACCCCCTATGCACAGACAAGTTCTATATCAATGAGTTTTGGAAATATTTCTTTATGACGCCCTATTTTATTGAGAATCCAGCCCCTTATATCGACATCATTATCGCCCAAAAGACAAATGCGCATAATCAACGCATCAAAAAACTTGCTAAAAATCTCACTTGTTGGATTCCTATCGCAAAATGGCGAAGAGGTTGCAGAGAAAAACTTTTGATGCAAAAAGATATTTTATACGCATTAGATTCTTAAGTTACGCCTTCATTGATTGATGCTAGGCTCGGTGATGCTGTCTCTATAACTTTCCCTTTTTGCATCACCAGCACCCTTTGGCAAAATCGCTCGATAAAATGCTCATTGTGCGTGATAAAAAGAAATGCACAAGGATAGATTTTTTGCCACTGCTCCAAAAAATCTAAGATTCTCAACGAAAGCAGATAATCCACATTTGAAGTCGCCTCATCGAGAATAAGCAAACTAGGTCGCACCAAAAGTGCGCGTGCAAGGCAGATTCTCTGTGCTTCTCCCCCTGAAATCATTGCAGGATAGCTTTGCAATATCGCCAAATCCAAGCCCAGACTTTCCAAAAGTGGCGAGATTCTCTCCATTTGAGCTTTTTCATCATAGATAGATAGTAAATACACCAAAGGCTCTGCAAGGCTCTGCATCAAGGTCAATCGTGGATTGAGCGAACTTATCGGATCTTGAAGAATAATTTGCACTTGTGTATAAAATGCCCTCCTTTGTGTGAGATTCTCTAAATCGATAATCTCCCCTCTAAAGCGCACTTCACCGCTATCCTGCCTTGTGATACCAGCAGCAATACGCGCTAATGTGCTTTTGCCACAGCCACTTAACCCCATTAAGCCCACGCGCTCATTGTTATCAATGCAAAAATTAATGTCCGAAAAAATCGGCTGTTCTATGATTTTCCCCAAAAAACGACTTTTTTGATAGGCAAATGAAACATTTTCAAATGTGAGAAGCATAGATGCCTCCTTGCAGTTTTGAAAGCTTTTCAATCAGAATCTCCTGCAGATTCTCGCGTTTAAAAAGTCGTGCGTCAAGCATTTCGTGGATTTTCCCTTGTGCAATGAGATAGATTCTATCCGCCTTTTGCGCAGCGATATTTAAATCATGCGTGATAAGCAACATACCAAAGCCACGCGCTTCTTGAAGTGATTCAAGAAGGGAGAGAATCTTATTTTGTGTGAGAGTATCTAAATCACTCGTGGGTTCATCAGCAAGTAAAAAAGGCGCATTGTAAAGCAAACCTAATGCAATCATCACCCTTTGGAGCATTCCTCCACTAAGTTCAAACGCATAGCAGTCTAACACATCTTTTTCCAATCCCACTTCTTGCAGGAGAGATTCTATCTGTGCAGGATTATAAGGCTTTTTAAGCACATCTAGGCTTTCTTTAAAATGTGAGCGCATTGTCCAAAGGGGATTGAAACAAGTGCGCGGATTTTGCATAATACTCGCAAATACTTTGCTACGCGCATTGTGAGAATCTAACGGCTTGCCATCAAGCAAAATTTCACCACTTTGTAAGGTAAGATTAGAGGGTATCAATCCTTGAATTGCAGACATACAGAGAGTTTTACCACTCCCACTTGCTCCGAGTAAAATCGTCGTGCGATGACTTTCAACACACAAATCAATATTACTAAGCAAAGCATTTTGTGAATCTGTCTGTGAAAACCCCACGCTGACCTTGCTCATTTGCAAAATCATTCCACACCTTTATGTATAGAAGACAAATCCGTATCAAAATAATCTCGCAAACTATCGCCAAGCAGATTAAACAACGCGATTGTGATAAACAACGCCCCACCCGGATACAATACAAGCTCGGGATTACTCCACAAATAATCCTTGCAATCACTAAGCATTACACCCCATTCAGCATTTGGTGGCTGCACACCCAATCCCAAAAATGACAAGCCCGCAATATGTAAGACAATATGCCCGATGTCCATAGTCGCTAATACAAGGCATTGACTGATGACTGGCACAAACATATTTTGCTTGAAACTCTGATAATTACTTAAACCAAAAGTCGGTGAGAGGAGGACAAATTCTTTACTCTTCAGATGAAGCACGATACTACGCACGATACGCGCATACCAAGCCCAATGTGTAAGTGCAATAGCAAGAATCACATTTTCCAAACCACTGCCCAAGATTCCGACCAAAAATAAAGAAAGCACGATTGTAGGGAGACTTAAGAATATATCACAGATTCTCATAATCACCTTATCCACCTTGCCACCCACAAAGCCACACATTCCGCCAATACTAATGCCCAAAAACAGAATCAAAGAGAGGATTAAGAATCCTGCGCTAAGCGAGATTCTCCCACCATAAAGAAGACGCGTAGCAATGTCTCGACCCAAATGATCCGTCCCTAGCCAATGTGCAAAACTCATCGGGGCAAAAGTATTTTCCAAATCCATAGAATCTGGAGCGTATGGGATAAAAAAGGGTGCAAGAAAAATAAGTGCAAGAAAAAAGATGATGCCCACTAAAGCAAACTTACCGATGGGCGAAAATCGTTTGCGTGGAGTATGCGTTGAGAGAATCGACATTGTATCCTTTCAAAGTATAGCTTAATGAATAAAATTATAGCATTTTATCATCTACAAAACGGGTTCTTCATTAAAAACAAAAAGCAATGCCACGCATCAAACCTCATCAAAAAAGTCTTATTGTAAGAATCTTTTAGAATCTATACAAGTAATCTTAAGAATCAATCTTTAGCACCGCTAAAAACGCCTCTTGGGGTAATTCAACCTTGCCAATTGCTTTTAATCGCTTCTTGCCCTCTTTTTGTTTTTCAAGTAGTTTGCGCTTCCTTGTAATATCGCCTCCATAACACTTAGCCGTAACATTCTTACCCATTGCCTTAATCGTCTCACGCGCGATAATCTTACTCCCCACACTCGCTTGTATTGCGACTTCAAAAAGTTGGCGTGGGACAATTTCTTTCATAGATTCTACTAATGCCCTACCCTTTTCATAACTTTTTGCCCTATCTACGATAATAGAGAGTGCATCGACCACTTCTCCCGCCACACGAATATCAAGCCGCACCAAATCCCCTGTGCGATAACCGATAGGCTCATAATCAAAACTCGCATAGCCTTTTGTGCAAGATTTTAATTTATCATAAAAATCCATCACAATTTCATTACTTGGTAACGCATATACAAGCATTACGCGTGTTTGTGTGAGATAATCCATTTTCTCTTGCACACCGCGCCGATTGGCAAGGAGAGTAATAATATTGCCTAAATACTCGCTAGGCGTGATAATGCTTGCCCTCACATAAGGTTCTTGCATATAGTCGATTTTTTGCGTTTCGGGTAATTGAGCGGGATTCTGCACAAGCACCTTTGAACCATCGGTAAGATAAACTTCATACACGACCGTGGGAGCTGTAGCGATGAGGCTAAGTCCAAATTCTCGCTCCAAACGCTCTTTGACCACTTCCATATGCAATAATCCCAAGAATCCCACACGGAAACCAAAACCTAGCGCGATGCTTGTCTCTGGCTCAAAACTAAGAGCCGAATCATTGAGTTTGAGTTTATCAAGCGCATCGCGTAATTCTTCAAACTTATCTGTCTCAATCGGATAGATTCCCGCAAACACAAAAGGTTTAGCAGGACGAAAACCATCTATGGGCAAATCTGTGGGTATTTTAGAATCTGTGATTGTATCTCCCACTGCCATTTGCGTAACCGACTTTAAGCCTAAAGAGATAATGCCAATCTCCCCGCACGCAATCTCTTGAGTCGAGATTCTGTGCAAAGGATTGGGATAATAAAGTGCCAAAACCTCATATTTTTTGCCACTACTCATCATCAAAACTTCTTGCCCGACTTTTAATGTGCCGCTTTTAAGCCTCACTAACCCCAACGCACCCAAATAGTTATCAAACCACGAATCATAAATCAATGCCTTTGTCGGAGCGTTTTCATCTCCACTAGGTGGAGGGATACTCTCGATAATACGCTCAATAAGCTCTTTAATCCCTATACCGGTTTTCGCACTCACTTCAAGTGCAGAGGAGCAATCTAGTCCAATGGTAGATTCTATCTCTTCCTTGACTTTTGCCACATCAGCTGCGGGTAAATCGATTTTATTAATCACGGGCAGAATCTCTAAATCATTTTCCATTGCCACATATACATTTGCTATCGTTTGAGCCTCCACACCCTGACTCGCATCGACTACGAGCAATGCTCCCTCACACGAGCTAAGCGAACGAGACACTTCATAACTAAAATCCACATGCCCGGGCGTATCAATGAGATTTAAAATATAAGTTTGTCCTTTATAGGGATAAGTCAAACGCACTGATTGTGCTTTAATCGTAATACCTCGCTCTTTTTCAATATCCATAGTGTCCATAATCTGCGCAGTCATTTCGCGCTCACTCACCGCTCCACACTCTTGAATCAAGCGATCGGCAAGAGTAGATTTACCATGATCAATATGCGCGATAATAGAAAAATTACGAATAAGCGTCTGTGGCGTGTTCATCATTACCTACTTTAATAAAATTAAAGTGTGATTGTAGCACAAAACTAAGGCAGATTCTCAAACACTTCTAATGCCCTTTTCACAACCTTATCCATATCATAATACCGATATTCCCCAAGCCTCCCGATAAAATGCACATTTTTTAACTCTTTTGCCCTCTCTACATAGGCTTGATATATCGCCTCGCTTTGGACATTAGGCACGGGATAATACCGCTCTTGCCCCCTGCTCCATGCTTTAGGGTATTCAAAACTCACAATCGTATGGGGAGTTTGCACATCAAGAAAGTATTTATACTCACCAATGCGCGTATAGTCAAAATGATTAGGATAATTCACCACTGCACAACTTTGAAAATAAGGCTTTTCAAAACGTATAAAATCAAATTTTAAGCTCCGATAGGGCAGCTCCCCTAATTCATAATCAAAAAATTCATCAATCGCCCCACTATAAAAAATCCTCTCGCATTCTATCTTGTCTTTAATATCCCTATAATCACATTCAAGTTTAAGGGTGATTAATGGATTATCAAGCATCTTTTCACACATTTTGGTATAGCCTTCCATAGGGATACCTTGGAATCTATCATAAAAATAACCATCATCGCGACTAATGCTTACAGGCACACGCTCAAACACACTCAAATCAAGCTCATCGGGGCTACATTGCCACTGCTTTAAAGTATAGTGCAAAAAAATCTTTTCATAAATATATGTGCTTAACACCTCTAGTTGAGGGTTTTTGCGGATTTCTAATATCGAGACTTTTGTGCCATAAGGATAAGATTTTAAGAGTATAGATTCTAAATTTTGCGCCATTAATGGAGGGAAGCACTTATACAAGGCATTAAGATTAAAAGGCACAGGGATTAGCTTACCCTCGACAAAGGCTTTGACTTGGTGCATATAAGGATAGAATCGACTAAAACTTGTCAGATATTTCCATACTTTTTCATCATTAGTATGGAAAATATGCGTGCCGTATTGATGCACCAAAATGCCTCCATCATCATAATCATAAGCATTTCCACCGATATGAGGGCGTCTATCAAGAAGTAGCACTTCTTGCTTTTTGACATTTGCTAATCGCTCTGCTAGTGTGATACCTGCTAGTCCAGCACCTACAATAAGATTCTGCACTTTCATTCCTGCTCCTTTAAGGTTTTGCTTGATAGTTTTTGATTGCATGTAAATTTTTCATATAATGTGAATCCAAAAAGACGCACAACATTGTATTTTTTAAAAAGTCGGATACTGAATCTTCTCTTCAATGTGCGCTGCATCATATCGCGTTTATAGATAAAATCTAACGCATCAGAGCTTTGCATAAATGCTTTCATAATCCTATCACGACAGATGATATGCCAAGGGAGATGAAGATTCTGTATTGTGTTGTAAGTTTTATCAAAAAACTCTTGCGCATTAGAATGCTCTAAAGAAAAAGTGTAGAGCAATTTAAAAGGCAATCCATATCGTTCAATAAAATCAAATTTTTTATACCATTGATAGATTGAAATAAAAGTATCAATCGGTTCAAGTGGAAAAGCTTGCGTTTGGTTCAATATACCCATAGTAGAATCTTCTCTTTGCCGATAATGATACGCACCTGCATAAATAAAACACACTTGAGGAGTAAAACATAAATAACGATATAAAAAATCCGAATCTTCAGCATTGCTTCTATGAGGAAATCGAAGTTTATAAGATTCTACAATATCTCTTTTGAATAAAACATTCCATGCAAAATATTCAAAAAATCTTATCGTATGGGGAGATAGGGTAAATACACCTTGTTTGCATAATGTAAAAAACCATTGGGCATTATAGGCAGGATACTCAAATACGACATTGGTATTTAGCACAATATCGCCATATTTTAAAGCACTCATAAAATCTCCTATATAACTTATATCAATATAATCATCAGAATCTATAAAGCAAACAAACTCACCTTTTGCTACATCTAGCCCTGCGTTTCTCGCTGCACTTTGCCCTTTGTTTTCTTGCTCAAAGTAGCAGATTCTAGAATCTTTATTTGCGTATTCTTGCGCAATGCTCCCGCTTGAATCCGTGCTGCCATCATTGACTAAAATAATCTCTAAATGTTTATAATTTTGATTGATTATAGAATCTAAACACTCTTTAAGATAATCTTCTACATTATAGATAGGCACGATTACAGAAACTAGAAGGGTGGCATCTTGCATTATGCGACCCTCACATACAGAGAGTGTGAAAATCTCTCTATTACCCTAAGATATTTGAGGATAAAAGCATAAAAGACTACATTATGCCCCCCCCCCCCGCGAGAATCTTTCATTGTATAGCTCTCATAAAATGTAATGCCAAAGAGTTTGATGAGGCTATGCTCTCTAAAAAGACGCACACGAAAATAGGATTTTGATTTTTTCGCATAAAACTTTAATATCAATACAAAAAGTTGCAAAGGTGAATGCAGCAAAGTATTCAAATATTTTAGGCTTGTATGTATGTGCTCAAAATGTAAAGAAAGGGCATTATCATTTGTTTTAGACAAAGTATAAATCTCTTTACCCTTAGCTGAAAGTATCCTATTAAGCTTACAAAGTGAGAATATGCTCCCTCCTCCTGCACATATCGCATCTGTAAGCTCTGTAGCAATGCTATACCCACGCGCAAGTGTGAGATTATAGAGATTTTCTAACTGATAGCTTTTGGCAAGGCAAAGCACATCAAGCAAACCTTTGTTTTGATCGCTCCATTGTGTTTCGCTCCAAGCAAGAAGGTTTTTTTGATGCCCGATGCGGTAGCAATAAGTAATCTCTGCAATCGCATAGAATCTTTTCGCAGCAATCATAGCTTTCACAAAAAATACAGGGTCTTCATAGCGCGTATAATGCGGGTGGAAAATATTATTATCAAGCAAGAATGTTCGCTGATATATGAAGCGTGTAAAGCCAAAATCAAATTGATAATCCCTATATTCTATAAAACCATTTTGCTTAAAGGTATAGCCAAAGAGCATCTCATCAAAATCTGTGTTTATCACACCATTTTGATAATCACTAAAGCAACCTCCACAAATAAGAGCTTGATTTTGCCTTGCGGCATGATAGAGTGCTTCAAGTGTTTGAAGTGTGGGATAAAAATCATCAGGGTCGATGAAGCATACAAACTCTCCCTTTGCGATACGCAAGGCTTTATTCCTCGCTTTACCCACACCTTCATTAGCCTTATGAATGGCTATTATACGCTTATCACTCTGCGCATAAGATTCTAAAATCTCCCCGCAAGCATCACTGCTGCCATCATTAATGCAAATAATCTCTATATCGTGTAAGCTTTGTTGCGTTACAGAATCTAGGCATTCTTTGAGATATTTCTCGACATTATAAATGGGGATAATCACAGATATAAGAGGGTTTTGAGACATTATACCCCTTTCAAAAATGTAAAAAACACATCATCAATACACATTTAAGCACCTAGATGTGTTTTCCACACGCGAATGCCAAAAAGATAAAATCGCTTGATATTGTCTTCTTGTATCCAGCCAAACCATGGGCGCATATCTTTAAGCTGCCATAATCGAAATTTCTTGATTTTTGTGCGTGAAGTGAGATTCTTATGCACAATAAACACATTAAACAATCTCTCTGCCAAAAAGCCATAAATCCTTGATTGGCGAGGTGTATAAAATGTAATATCGATATGTTTTTGTGCCTCAAAAAGCACATCAAACAAAAAATCACAATATTCAAAATAAAGCTCTTTTCTCATTACAAACATATTACACCAACTCAAACGCTGCCCTTTGGTAAAAAATACTTTCTGTAACGCCTCCTCATAATGAGGATATTTATTTCTTATGATCTCAAGCACAATATCTAGGTCTTTGCGATGATGGTCTTTTGCATAAATTTCATACTGATTAAAAAAACGCGCACTCTCCCAACCATACGGCACAACAATACGCTTCGAGACAATAATATCTGCTTGCTGCAAGTTTTGCTCTATAATCCTAGGATTAAGCCCAAAGGTATCAATGAGACGCGAGGGTGCGATTCTGATGTGATTCACATCATTATAATTTTTGAGTGGGATTTTTGCCCCAAAATCCAACACCCTACGATAATGAAACAATCCATAATAATCTGCATCGAGATTCTTCCATGCCCAATACATTGCAGTAAGCTCACAAAAGTAGGGATTAAGCTCACTGATATGCTCCCCGGTATTATCATACCAAAGAGTAGTCTTTGCCCTTTTGCACAGATTCTCTAGTTCATCTTTTACCTTCGCATTTGCTCCTTGCGCTCCAAGCAAAATAGGCTGCAACACTTCATTTGCAATAATCGGACTGGGTTTGTGATAACAAACTAAAATTTTTATATTCATTCTTTCTCCTATATTTCTTATGTAAAACTTTCAGGGTATTTTTCTTGGGGGGGGGGGGGCGAAACACATTTTTTATACACTCGGATAAAAAGAAAATAATACCGCTCATATCCCCTAGAACACTCTTTTCTAAAGATTTTTTCATCAGTAAGACTTAGGGGCATTTCTTGCACACGCAAATGACAGCTTTGCTCCTTATATCTAATCCACACATTAAACAATCTCTCCGCCAAATATCCAAACACGCGTGCTTGATAAGCATCATATTGTTGATAAGGGATAGAATCTTGAATCGTAAAAAGAATATCAAAAAGCCATTCGCAGTATTCAAAATACAGCTCTTTACGCCAAATCGCTACATTGCAATAATGCACTGCCGCACCTTTTGTAAAAAATACTTGTGTGATAGAATCTGCCATTTGGGGATATTTTTCTTGGATATAAGCCAAAGCTTTGTCTAAATCCTGCACATAATGATCTTGTTTAAAAGTATCATAAAAACTAAGATGCGCTGGGGCAATATGCTTTCGCTTAGGGATTATTACATCGACTTGATGCGTTTGCAAAAAACCACTCACCATATCAGGCTTGAGAAAATATTTTTTCTCAATAAAATAATGCGGGATAAGGTATTTATAAAGTCTTCTTTTCGAAGGTGTAGGAGCGAAATCCAACACTCTACGATAATGAAACAATCCGTAATAATCTGCATCGAGATTCTTCCATGCCCAATACATTGCAGTAAGCTCACAAAAGTAGGGATTAAGCTCACTGATATGTTCCCCGGTATTATCTTTAAGAAGCTTTGTGCCTTTTTTCTCACACAGAGATTCTAACGCACTGATAGTATCAGCAGAAGCGTTTTTTGCTCCGACCAAAATAGGCTTTAGAATCTTATTTGCAATAATCGGACTGGGTTTGTGATAACAGACTAAAATAGAAATTTTAGGAGAATGAGGGTTTTTTGTGTTTTTTAGTGAATCTTTAGATGTTTGCCTTGCACAAAGAAACTGCTTAACGGGGGGGGGGGCATAGAAGTTTTATTGCTTGAGATAATATCAAATTTAATTTCTTTGCAATTACTAAAGAATTGTTCATTTTTATAAAACCTTAAGTGATACTTTAAAATTGTTTATTTTAATCTAAGAGCTTTTAAATTTTCCTTACATAATGATAAAGACCTTAAATTTCTACTCTCTCAAGCAGTTTGAGTTTGAATCCGCTTAATGCAGAAAATTCATTTTTACCCGAACTAAGCAGCCTAAAATCTTCCACTTCAAGCAATCTTAGAATCTGCGCCCCTACACCAAAATCTTTCATATCCTCACCCTGATTGCATTCACTACTCAAAAACACCAAATAGCCACCTTCTTGCTGAAGTTTGGCAATACTTCGCATCAAATCCTCAAACTCTCCCCCCTCTTCGAGCAATTCCAAATCAGTTTTGATATGGTGAAATTTGATTAATGGACTTTGCCCCCCGCCCTCTTTTGAATCAAATCTAAACACCGTATGCCTACGCTCTAAATAATCACGAAATACATTCTTTTCACATTCCGTGCCTAAAAAACGAGCTTTTTGTGAAGAAAGCTTATAGACAAGATTCTCATAATTAAGACGATATTGGATAATATCTGACACATACAGAATCTTCAGATTGTGTTCTTTAGCAAAATCAAGTAAAAATTTATCTCCTCGCCCTGCCATCGTGCCATCTTTTTTCATAATCTCACAAATCACACTAATAGGCACAACTCCTGCAAGCCTACAAATATCGACACTTGCTTCTGTATGCCCTGTGCGCACAAGCACGCCGCCTTCTTTAGCAATCAACGGAAAAATATGTCCGGGTCGCACAAAATCACTCGGTTTTGCATTACTATCGCACATCAGCCTAATTGTCATATCGCGCTCATATGCTGAAATACCTGTTTTTGCCTCTTTAGCATCAATCGAAACCGTGAAAGCCGTCTCGTGATTACTATTATTCTTTTGCACCATTGGGGGAAGATCAAGTTTTTTAGCAGTTTCTTGCGTGATAGAAACACAAATCAACCCTCGCGCTTCTTGAGCCATAAAGTTTATCTTTTGAGCAGTGGAAAAAATCCCTGCCATGACCAAATCGCCCTCATTTTCACGATCTTCATCGTCCATTATGATAATCATCTCGCCTTTTTTAATCGAATCAATAGCTTCTTTGACGCGTTGCTCATACATTAAAAACACCTTTAATAAAATACAGATAAAAATTATTATGGCGAAATTGTAGTGAAATAAAATAAACTTTGAAAGATTCTCCCTAAATCAGAATCTAGGGAGATAGAGGGGATTAAGCAAGTTGAGCTTTTAACATCCAAATAGCTTTTTGAAGCTCTGCTACTTTGTCATCTGCATACGCTGCAGTAACCTTATCATCTGCCTTATCAGCTTCATCAGAGAGATTCTCAAACGCTTTTAAGAAATACTCATAATCTTTCAAAATAGCTTGTGCAATCTCTTTAGAATGGAAAGTTGTTTTACTTTCTTCTTTGATTTTAGCTACTTTGAGCATATCTGCAAGTGTTACATAAGGCACTTCACCGATTTGCAATACACGCTCTGCCACATCATCAAAAACATCAGCAAACTTTTCATAAATTTCTTCAGTAGCTTTATGAGTAGGGTGAAAATCCATTCCTTTCACATTCCAATGAAAATTATGCACTTTTACAAAAAATACTGCTGCATCTGCCTGAATCTGTTTTAAACTTTCTACGATTTTTTTACTCATTTCCGATCCTTTCGTTGATTTTCCCTCGTGCGTTATACGCTTAAAGGATTAGATTGATTCTAAAAAGGATTAGTAAATAAATAGAAAATTACACTGATACGGCTTGACAAACTTCTACAAAATCATTATAATAACGCCCTACTTCAAGAGGCTTTTTACATTGGGGTATCGCCAAGCGGTAAGGCACCTGGTTTTGGTCCAGGCATTCAGAGGTTCGAATCCTTTTACCCCAGCCAAATCTTTCAATAAATAGCTTTTTATATGACGCGGGGTAGAGCAGTCCGGTAGCTCGTTGGGCTCATAACCCAGAGGTCGGGGGTTCAAATCCCTCTCCCGCAACCAAATAGAAAACATAGAATCCAAACTCCAATCCCACAGCCAAAGATATAAATTCTATCAGAAGAAGAGAATTCCTTTTACCTTAAGATTTAAGGGTCAAGAAAGTTTGATTTCATGGGAGAAAGACAAAGGAACTAGAGTATGAAAAAAGCAGACAAAGATTTTATAAAAAGATTTGACCTATGGTTGTTGCAAGGGCTACCAAAAATAAATAATGATACAGAATCTAAAAATGCGATAAATCACAAAAGACTTAAGATATATAAATATATATTCAATCTTGGTAAAATCTTTGCTCTACTAAGCTTTTGTTGCGGGATATTAGTGTTTCTAGTGGGCTTTGATGAGAGGCTTAAGAATAAAGATTTTTTAATTGATTTTTTGCCTTGTGTAAATATGCTGGGCATATTGTTTTTTGCTTGTTGTTGTGTAGTATATATTTTTATTTTTTTAAATTTTATTTCTTTTAGAATCACAAAACAAATACCCTTAAACAATGTTACACCTTATAGCAAAGTTTCAAGACTTATTAAATTCTTTATGCAATTTTTTTCGATGATTGCTGTTGTTGTGCTTTGTCTGTTGGGCATATATGTGCATATTGGATTTTTTTCACCGCTCGTTTTACTTTGTCTTACTCCACAGATAAAGTGTATATACATCGATGAAAAGGGCACACTACACGCCGGATTTGTCACATTTTTTAGAATCCCTATTGGGTTATATCCTATCAAAAATGATGAAAGTTTATATTATTGCGAATATTACCAGTCTCAATCAACTATTCCATGCAGGTGTCAGCAACTAACTCGCTGCATCATTGATGATGAATATATTATTAAGCTTTCTCCTCTTGGTTTTGCAACACATATAGATTCTGCACGACTTATTAAAATCCTTGCAAATAGAGCAATTTTACAGGAGAATACAAAACAGGCACAAAATAATAAAATCAATATAAGGGATTATCATGGGTGATGAAATAAAAACGATAACGCTTCCGCCATCTTGTATTACAAGCAATAATGAGCCTTGCCCTATTCAGATTGAAGTAGATGACTTAGAGAGTGCTGATAAAGAATTAATCAAATCCAACTTGTTTTTTATGCTAAGCTCAATGGATAGCATAATTACAGAAAGTGTCAAATATATTGAAAAAGGGTTGCCTTTTTATGTAAGGATAATGCTTGAGGGCAAAAATACTTCCAAAACTAAAATTACTTGTAATATCTTTTCTTTAATATAACAAATAAACATAGATTCTATACTTTAATCATCTACAAAAGCAATTCAAAGCGCAATTATCAGATTCGATTAGGATTCTTACTAATTATTATGAGTATTTTTTGTTTTAATTTGGTATTAGTGTTAAGGAGGCGCACAAAAAGTGCGCCTAGAATCAAAGTTCTGGTTTGGGCGTTTTTTCTGTCGCAATTGGAAGTTGTGGATAGGTGATTGTAGGTTTATCCCCTGTAAGTGCCTTAAGGAAAGTTTCTATACTCTTTGCCTCTTCATCATTAATACTAATTCCTAATTGGGTGCTTCCCATTTCTTTAATCGCATCAGTCAATGACCAAATCCCTCCATTGTGAAAATAAGGGGCAGTTTCGGCGATATTGCGTAAAGTAGGTGTTTTAACCATACCATTAGAATCGCCTTTAAAATTTCCAAGTTTTGCAAATTTATATTTACCTGCCACTTCAAAAGCCTGCATAGAACCGCCTAGATTCACACCATTATGACAAGCAGCACAGCCTTTATCAATAAACATCTTTAATCCCGCTTGTTCATTTTTACTCAATGCTTTTGAATCCCCTGCAAGGAATTTATCAAAACGCGAAGGCGTAAGAAGTGTGCGTTCAAAAGTCGCAATTGCATCAGCAATATTGTCAAATGTTACGCCACTTTTACCATAAATTTTCGTAAATGCCGCTTGATATTCGGGCAAAGAGCTGATTTTTTCAACTGCTAATTTTGCGGGAGTTGCCATTTCAGGTTTTGCTTCAATAGGTCCTTTAGCTTGATCAGCAAGTGTTTGAGCACGTCCGTCCCAAAATTGTGTCGAGTTCAAGACTGAATTATACACTGTGGGTGAATTAAGATGATGAGGATTGGCTTTCCAGCGATGTCCTACTGCAGCGGCGATTCCATCTGCTCCACCCATTCCTAAATTATGACAAGTATTACACGAAATCAATCCGCTTTTTGAAAGACGCGGTTCGAAATAAAGCTTTTTACCAAGCTCTGCTTTTTCTTTACTAAATTTGCTGAATGCAATGCCATTTTTCTTTAAGATTACTTCCACACCATTTTGATCTTTAGGTAATGGCTGTAATCCTGCCTGTTTCGCTTCTGTTAGTAAATCAGCGGCATTTAAAGATAATGCCGATGCAAACACAATTGATGAAAATAGTGCAAATCGTTTCATCATTTCCTCCTTAAATGTTTATTTGAGCACCAATAATTCTAGCATTAGGAATATTAAAATAATATAATTATTATTTAATAAAATTTATTTATAAATAATATTAATTTATTTTTTACGGCACAAAGCATAAATTGGGTGATAAGTGAGTGTATTAGAAAATTGCATTTCTATCTTTTTTAACATTGCCTTTGAAAGATACACATCACCAAGCGCATTTACCCCACTATATTTTAAATGCCTAAATGCTTCTAATGCGCTATCAAAGGATAATTTAATATTCTCTTCGTCCAAATAAATCACCTCAAAATATTGCTGCAATATAATGTCAATGTCCTCTAGATTCAGATAGGTTAGCCCTACTCCTGTTGTTACTTTTACTTCATAGAGATTCTTTTCTCCAAAAGTTGAGATAAGCAAAATCCCCCCACTCTCTAAAGCCTGCGCACAATCACAAACACATTTTGCAAAATCAAGCCATTGGATACACGCATTTGAAGTGATTAAAGAAAATCGCCCCAAATCCTGCTTATCAAATTCACACATATCAAAGATTCTGTATCCTATACGCGCATCTTCAAGACACAATCCATAATCATTAATATCATTATAAATATAGCTTTCAAAATGCAAAGATTGCGTAAGCATTTTTGTATATGCTCCAAGCCCTCCGCCAAATTCAAAAATCCTTTGATACTCTCTTCGAGGCTGCGACAAAAGAATCTCAACAAGCCTACAAGCCATTTGTTTTTGCACATTAGAGTGCTTTTCGTAGCTTGATTGCGCTCTTAAAAATGCGTCTGCTACATTGCGCATAAACTTTCCCAATTTGCAAAATCAAAAAACATAAAATGAGGCAAATCCCGATAAACTATCTCGCTTTTACCCTTAAAAAACGATTCGCAAGACACACAAGGAAATATCAAATCATGCGTTGAAAGCAATACCTTATGCCATATAAAATGCTCATTTTGTATGAGTAGATTCTGTGCAAAAAGATTTTCTAGCTCCTCTTTCAGCTCTTCTTCACGCAAAAAAACAAAATCCTTTGCCAAAGGAAGATATTGTGCAAAAAGTTGTTGCTTAAAATCTTGCAGGTTGATTTTTTTTATCGTGCGTTTGAAAAGGCTTGGATTGATGCCAAACTCCTTGTGAATTGGGAGATCAGTGCCATTAATAGCTATTTTTTGCACGATTTTAGAATCCAAAGATTCTAAATCTTTACACACAGAAGCTACAAAAACGCCCATTGAAAAGCCCACAAGAATAATGCGTGAGTAAGATTGTGTATCCAAATCCAAAATAATATTTGGCTCAAAAATCCGATAATCATACACCAAAGCCACATCAACGCAAGTAGCCTTTAAATGTTGAAAATGCGTAGGGTGCGAGCCAAAACCAGAAAAAAACAATACCAAAGTGTCATTACCAGCCTGATGCAAAAACGATATTTTCATAAAATTTCAATCAACCTTTCTAAGATCTCTTCATTCAGATTTGCATTAAGCGATAAACGAAGTCTTGCAGTATTTTTAGATACCGTGGGGGCTTTGATAGCGGGGCAAAAAAATCCCTCATCTTCAAGTAAATGCGCTTGATTGATTGCCCTTTCATTTTCCCCATAAATCACAGAGATGATATAAGCTTCGCCCAAAACCTTAAGCCCTTTTTTGAGGAGTTTCTCTTTAAGGAATGCGCTTAACTCCCTAAGCCTTTGCCGCCTGTAAGCAAAAGATTCTAAATGTTCAAATACAAAAAGGCTAAAGGCGATATTAAGCGGTGGGAGAGCGGTTGAATAAATCAACGAGCGCGCTTTATTGACAAAAAATTGTTTAAAATCCTCATTGCAAAGCATACAAGCTCCCACAGAAGCCATTGCCTTACCAAAAGTAAAGACTAGAAAATCAATCTCTTTTTCAAGCCCTAATTCCCTTGCAAGCCCTAGCCCCTCTTGACCAATGCTCCCTACACTATGAGCTTCATCAAGATAGAGCAAAACATTAGAGTATTTTTTCTTGAGTGAGACGAGATTCTCTAAAGGTGCAAAATCCCCATCCATACTGAAAAGTGCTTCACTTAAAATAATTATCGCATCGTATTTTGTATGATATTTTTGCAATAAGGATTCTAAATCGTCCCTATCATTATGAGCAAAACGTGCAAATTTTGCACCGCTTAATCGCAATCCATCAACCATACTCGCATGAATCTGTTTATCAGCGATAAAAAATACATTGCCAAGATTCTTTAAGCTTGCGATGCAGGCGGTATTCAGATGATAACCACTATTAAAAATCAGCGCACTTTTAGATGATAAATGATGATGTAAAAATAATTCAAGATTCTCATAAATATCAAAATTTCCACTCAAACTTCTTGAGCTTGAGCTTGAAAGATAGCAAAATTCTTGCGAGAGATTGGACAAAAAAGAATGTGTAAAATCTCTATCCATTGCCAAAGCCAAATAATCATTCCCTGCGAGATTGATGAGTTTTTTATCATTTTTAAATACAAAAATATCTTGATGTTTAAGCGGTGTCAATGTGCGCAAATTATGCTCATTTTTTAAAGAATCTAAAATATTTTTTACCATTTCTCCTCACTTTTTACCTAATCAAACTCATTTTAAATAATTCTAATCTGCGCATTATAACGCATTTTAAACGATTTATTTTGCTTAAGTCGCCCAAAAATAGCCTTAAATTCACAATAAAAATCATTGCATTTTCTAAGCAAGGTTTGAGTAAGATTCTTTAATTTCCTTATTTTAACAAAACAGGACAATATGCAAGAAATCAGTAAGAGTTATTTTGAACGCGTGGCAAGTATTATGCCTCGCCGTTATGGCATCAACGCAGGCAAAGTCTTCCTCTATGGTGCGCCAAAAACAGGCAAAACCTCTCTCGCACTCCTCTATGGTGCGCAATTCAAGAAAAGTTTTTATATTGATTGCGCGGACAAACGCATGAAAATCGATATAATCAATGCGTTTTTACTCAAAAACTATCTCGAAAAAAACCTCGAGATGCTTATCATTGATCATTACACACCTTCAATCAGTTTGCCCAATCTCCAGCATATTATCTTGATTGCTCCAAATGCTAAAGATATACCGCCAGACTTTCAACCCAAAGCCATTCAAGCCTTAAGTTTTGAAGAATATGTAAGTTTTGATCACAAAAATATCGCTATCAACACGCTTTTTAATCTTTTCTTAAAAGAAGGGAATCTACCCGAAATCTATCATCTTGAGCCAAGCTATAAAATCCCTCGCAAACACGAGATTCTGAAACTTGCACTAGAGAATGATTATGAAATTTTTTGCTCTCTTTTACCTATGCAAGCACAAAAACTCACGCCTCATCATATCTATGCTTTGCTCAAAAAATCACACAAAATCTCAAAAGACCGCCTTTATCCACTTTTAGAAAAACTGCAAAAAACACAAATCATTTTCTTTGTGCCTCATTTGCAACATCAAGCAAAAAAGCTGTATTTTTATGATTTTACCTTGCCCCTGTGCGTGAGTGAAGAGAAGAATTTTAATGCAATCCTTGAAAATATGCTATTTTTAGAGCTACAAAAACAAACCGAGCAGACTTACAGAATCACTGATTCTCTAGCACCATATTTCACGCATAAAATATCTTTACAAGCCCCTTTAGATTCTTTAGAATCTCGCGTATTGATAGATTCACAAATCTTTTATGGTGATTACAATGAATTCATCACGCCTTTGGGTGTGTTTATCTTTATCCCTTTTGCCGATAAAGAAATCATCACGCAAAAACTTTTAAAAATGCCCTATGAGCGTATTTTTATCATCACTCTTAGCTTTGAATCACATGGCATTGCGAAGCATAATAACCGACAAATTCAATGGATAGCAACGACTTTTATCAATTTCGCACTTGGTGATGTGGAATGGGAATACGACCAATCACCCTTATAAATGTCAGATTCTATAAATTGATAGAATCTCCAAAAGTTTGATAAAATAAACATAAAGATTAACATCAGCAGGGCAAAATTTAGAATCTTACAAAGGAGAAAAAATGCAAATATACACTTGCGGTATCGGCACAGATGTAGGAAAAACGCATTTTAGCGCATTATTTTGCCATTTATTTGGGTATCATTATTTCAAACTCATACAAGCTGGGACTCCCAAAGATAGCGACTTCGCAGAAAAGCTTATCCCTAAAGAGCGCATTTTGGGTGAGGGATTCTTACTCCAAACGCCTGCTTCTCCTCATATCGGCAAACGACTTGAAAACGCATCTTATCGGGCATTTGATTTAGCAATCCCTCAAACGACAAATCTTATCATAGAACTCGCAGGGGGATTATTCACGCCCCTTGATGAACAATACACAATGATAGATTTTATGACACATTGGAAAAAACCTGCAATCCTTGTAGCGAAAAATTACTTAGGGGCTATCAATCACACACTTTTAAGCATTCAAGCCCTGCAATCATGCGAGATTCCATTATTGACATTAGTGTGTATGGGCAAAGAAGAGAGAGATTTTAATGATTTTATTTGCGATTATACAGGGATTATGCCTTTGAATCTTGATTTTTATGACGCACAAAAAATACGAGACGATCAAATTTTTATTCAAAAAATGTCAAAAATTTTAGAATCTTAAGATTATAGATTCTGATTGGGAATCTATAATCTTGGTTTATAATTTTAGAGCTTTTACGCTTTATCTTTAGCGAAATAATATGCCCCAAACCAAAAGTTTCTGCAAGTTGTGTAGCTTTCATCTAAATGGGCGTATTTTTCTCGCACGATAGAATCATCAAAATAAAGCTCCCTTGCATTTGAAAGTTGAAGAGTAAAATTAATGTTAAATTCAGTGTCTTTGCGTGTCTTGATGATATGGCTACCTTCTTCATAGATAAAGCCAAAGTGGATATAGTTTTTGTCTTCTTGATTATAAAAAGGCTTTAGAAAATCCAAACATAAATAATGTGGTATCTCATCTCTATTATTGCCCAAAAGCACTTTAGGAGGATTACTAGAAGAAATTTCAGAATCTAGCGTAATGGGTATGTCTGTGTTAGTAGTAATACCTTGAGACGGGGGGGGGGTAGAAAAAATATTTTTATGTGTCTTTAAACTTGCTTGGCAATGTTTGGTATCATCAAAATCCCTTACACTGCGAATCCAAAACCACTGATATTCCTTAAAAATAGATTGATTGTCAAGCGCAATCCTTAAAGTAATATTTTTCATTTTGCTCCTTTTTGATTTGATGATGTAGCTATCGACTTTATATCGATAGCTAACATTATGTGATTTTTAAAGTGCAAACAAATCGCTAAAAAGATTGAAAGGTGTAGCTTCAAGTCGCTTTTGATCGTTACAAAGCTCCTTAATCGCTGCACATTTTTTGGGGCTAAGTTTGCGAGCAATATTGCGCTCAAATTTTGCCACAAGCACAGGGATTCCCTCACCTCTTCGGCGTTTATGTCCGATAGGATAGTCAATCTCTACCTTTTCGCTCTTACTGCCATCTTTGTAAAAAATCTGCACTGCATTAGCAATAGAGCGTTTATCTGCTTCGAGATATTCTCTTGTGTAACGATCATCTGTTTCTACGACCATTTTATCACGTAGCGCGTCAATGCGTGGATCATTAGCTATACTATCTTCATAATCATCAGCGGTGAGCCGCCCAAAGACGAGTGGAACAGCAACCATATATTGGATACAATGATCTCTATCAGCTGGATTCGCAAGCGGTCCGACTTTATTAATGATGCGGTGTCCTGATTCTTGTGTGGTAATCACGATTTTTTCAACAGAATCTAGTCTGTCTTTGACTTCATTATGAAGTTTAAGCGCACATTCTACAGCTGTTTGTGCGTGGAATTCTGCAGGGAAGCTGATTTTAAAAAGCACATTTTCCATCACATAACTGCCTAATGCTTGAGGTAAAGTAAGCTTTTGCCCTTTCATTTTTACATCTTCAAAGCCCCAAAACTTCGCACTCAATGCGCTTGGATAGCCCATCTCACCACTCAAAGCTTTAAGCGCAAGATTCACACCACGGGAGCTTGCATCACCTGCTGCCCAGCTTTTACGAGAACCTGTATTTGGTGCATGACGATAACAACGCAATGCACCACCATCGACAAACGCGTGGCTTACAGCATTGCGCACTTCTTCAAAAGTCCCGCCAAGCATTGCACACGCAACAGCAGTTGAAGCGATTCTCACAAGTAAGACATGATCCAATCCAACCTTATTAAAACTATTTTCTAATGCCAAGATTCCTTGAATCTCATGCGCCTTAATCATTGCAGTAAGCACATCTTTAACACTCAAGGGTGCTTTACCTGAAGCAATATTTTTACGACTTAAATAATCCGCTACTGCCCAAATCGCACCAAGATTATCACTTGGGTGTCCCCATTCAGCAGCAAGCCATGTGTCATTAAAATCAAGCCATCTTACCATTGCGCCGACATTAAACGCTGCGCGTTCGGGTTCGAGCTGATAGCTTGTTCCGGGGATTTTTGCGCCAAGCGGGCGAAATTCTGCACCCTCAACAACAGGTCCCAATAATTTGGTGCAAGCAGGAAACTCTAAAGCGAGCAATCCACAACCGATTGTATCCATTAAACAATATCTTGCAGTTTCGTAAGCAAGGCTAGAATCAATTTTAAAATTCACCGCATAATCAGCAATTTTTGTCAAAATATCATCAAAATCCGGTCTCTTTGTATCTAAAATACCCATATCAGCACTCATAAAAACTCCTTTTAGTCAATTCTTTAATCAATGGAGATTCTCAAAAATCATAGAGAATCTCTGCCTTTATTTCTTTAAAAAATTAGCGTTCATTCATTGGCACAAACGCACGATTATCTGGTCCAGTATATTCCGAACTTGGGCGGATAAGCTTATTATCTGCTCGTTGTTCAAAAATATGCGCAAGCCAACCGCTTGTCCTGCTCATGATGAAAATAGGTGTGAAATATGAAGTAGGAATCCCCATAAAATGGTAAGCTGAAGCACTATAAAAATCAAGATTTGGGAAAAGTTTTTTCTCATTCCACATTACTTCTTCGATAACCTCACTGATAGGATACAATCCTTTAGAATCCCCTACATCTTCGGAGAGTTTTTTACTCCATTCTTTAATCACGACATTACGAGGGTCAGCTTTGACATACACACGATGTCCAAAGCCCATAATTTTTGTTTTACTAGCCAATTTTTGTTTGATGCCTTCTAAAGCTTCTGCAGGATTCTTAAATTCGCTCAAAAGGTCCATTGCTGCTTCATTTGCACCGCCATGCAATGGTCCGCGCAATGCGCCAATTGCTCCTGTGATAGCTGAATACACATCTGACATTGTCGCTGTAATCACGCGCGAAGTGAAAGTTGAAGCATTAAATTCATGTTCAGCATACAAAATCAAACTCACATGCATCGCATCAATCCATAATTTTTTAGGCTCTTTGTTGTGCAATTTTTCTAAAAAATACCCTGCGATTGTGTCTTGTTTGCTATTGGTATCCATTTCTGTTTTGCTTTGATGCCAATGATGCCAAAATAGTAAGATAGAAGGAAAAATGCCTAATAATCGCACACCGATGCGATGTTGATCGGGAAATTCACCCTTAAGTGCATCGATTCTCTCTTGCTCCAAACACCCTAAAACCGAACAACCTGTGCGCATAATATCCATAGGGTGCGCATCTTTAGGTAAAAGTTTGAGAGCTTCTTTAAGGTCCTTAGGCAAAGATCTTGCCTTAATCAACTCTTGTTTAAAACTTTCAAGTTCTTGTTTTTTTGGCAACTCTCCTTTTAAAAGAAGATACGCTACTTCCTCAAACTCACATTCTCTTGCGAGATCATAAATATCATACCCTCGATAGTTTAACCCATGTCCTGTGCCAACGGTGCAGATTCCTGATTTTCCAGCAATCACTCCTGCCAAACCACCTACTTTATTTTTCGCTGCTTCACCCATAATTCATCTCCTTAAAATGTGAATTTATTTTTTAAATAACTCATCAAGCTTTTGTTCAAAAGCATGATAATTAAGCATCTCATAGAGTTCTGCTCGTGTCTGCATTTTGTCAATGCTATTTTTCTGTGAGCCATTTTGGATAATGTCTTCAAACACCTCTAAAGCCGCTTTATTCATCGCTCGGGCAGCAGAAAGAGGATAAAGCACCATTGAAATACCAACTTCTTTTAACTCTGAAGTAGTAAAATAAGGTGTTTTCCCAAATTCTGTGATATTTGCCAATACCGGCACTTTGATCACATCGGTGAATTGCTTATACTCCTCAAGCGTATGAATAGCCTCTGCAAAAATCATATCTGCGCCTACTTCTACATAACTCAACGCTCGATCAATCGCAGCTTGTTGCCCTTCACTCGCATGAGCATCAGTGCGTGCCATTACGACAAATTCACTATCTATTTTGGCATCAACTGCTGCCTTGATACGATCACACATTTCTTCTTTGCTTACAAGCTCTTTATTAGGACGATGTCCGCAACGTTTTTGAGCGACTTGATCTTCAATATGACAACCTGCCGCACCAGAACGCGTCAAATCCTTGATTGTTCTAGCAATATTAAACGCTCCTCCCCAACCCGTATCTGCATCGACCAAAAGAGGCAAATCACTTGCTGCTGTGATTCTTCTCACATCGATACAAACATCTTCAAGCGAAGTAATGCCCAAATCCGGCACACCTATACTCATCGCTGCAAGTGCACCACCACTAAGATAGAGAGCTTTCGCTCCACTTTTTTGAGCTTGGATTGCACTATAAGCGTTGATCACACCTATAATTTGCAAAGGAGTGCTACTTTTTAGTGCTTCCCTAAACTTTTTACCGGCACTTTGAATGCTCATCTTTTCTCCTTCGTTTTGTCTTTTAGTATGGCTTTCAGAATCTTTATTCTTTAACACACATTTTTATTATATAAGGAAAAAAACAAATCAAAAGATTAAATATTTTTATACCTTTTAAACATTGATACTTTTTGATTATTTTGTCATTGTAGTAGGAAGCAAAATCCTAGCAATAGCGGATTATCAAAAGTGTTACTTTTAGGAATCTTTAGATAAACCACGCTCCAGCTTCATTTCTCTGTATTTTCATTCAAAAATATTGTGCCTATTAGTTTATAAAATTGCCCTGTATAGGCATACAACAGATTCTATAAATCCTAAATCTAACCTTTAGTCCTATGGGTTTTACTATTTTTGGCTTAGAAACAAACCTTTCATCACCAAAAAACCTCCAATCACAATAAAAATATTAAGCGATTCACCCAAGCTCAAAACTGCCACAATCACGCCAATTACAGGCACAGAGTAAATATACGCACTTGCCTTGATTAAACCTAAATATTTCAAAGCTCCATTCCATGAGACATAGCAAAGTGCTGATGCCAAAAACCCCAAGAATGCAAACATAAGAAGATTGTTAGGATTCTGTAACCCTCCCCAGACCCTACTCAAATCACCATCTCCCATATAAAAATGCAACAACAAAAGAGGCAAAGTAAAAGTCAATCCATAGAAGAAAACTTTACGCGTAATACTTAGTGCGTTTTGAGATTCACAAGCGATAAAAATCTTGCCCATCAGAATCGTATAGACCGACCAGACAAGTCCTGCACAGATGCACAGCATATCGCCAAAGGCATTGAGATGAAATGAGAATTCACCACGAAATACAACAAACCCCACCCCCACAAATGCCAAAATCGCACCAATAAAAAAATACTTGCCGATTTTCTTTTTCAAAAAAAATGCACTCAAAAGAGCTGTGAATAAAGGGCTGATTGCTACGAGCAAAGAAGCGTTTGATGCGCTTGTGTAATTGAGCGCGATATTTTCAAGCAAAAAATACAAACAAGCCCCGCTTAACCCTGCTCCTGCAAATAACATCTCCAGCCCCCAACCTCCCCATTTTATACCTCTAAAATGCAAAGCAAATAAGAACCAATACGCGATAAAAAAACGAATAAATAGAATCTCAATTGCATCAAAATCTTCTAACAATACCTTTGTCGCGCTAAAAGTGCTACCCCATACTAACACTGAAAAAAGGGCTAATAAGTGTCCTAAAAATAAAGAATTACGCATTTTCTTCTTTCAAAAATTTTTATTTATTGCTTTGCCTTGCTAGATTCTCAAATCCATGCTTACGAATCTGCCTCTTCAAGCGTTGTTTGTTCCGCATTGTATCAAAAAAAAAAAAAAAACGATTTTGAAATAATATCCTTTGATAAATCTTATAGTATGTTATAATAGCCCTCCAAACAATAAAAAGTGATGCTACTAGAGAATCTCGCACTAAGCATACAAAAAGCACGAGGGGAAAGAGTTGATGAGTCTTATCTTACAAAACTAAGAGAAAAAATCAGCACTTTTAAAGTAAGCGAAACATAAAGATTCTATAATCAAAGCCTTTGGCAGATTTCTTCAAGAGTCTGCACAATATAAGCGACTTGTTTTTCCTTGATAATATAGGGAGGCATTAAATAGATTGTATTACCCAGCGGTCTTAATAATAAACCTTTTTGTAATGCCTCTTGATAGACAAACATTCCAGCACGCTTGTGTTTGCTTTGCACAATATCAAAGGCAAAAATCATACCTTGATGTCGAAAATTCCCTAACTTTTTATTTTTCTCCAGATTCTGCCATAAAGCAAAAATCTTCTCTGATTTGCTCTTATTTTTCTTGATAATATCTTCTTTTTCAAAAATATCCAAAACTGCGTTTGCTGCAGCCAAAGCCAAAGCATTACCAGTATAGCTGTGCGAATGTAAAAAGGCTTTGTGAGATTCATAAGGTGCATAAAAAGCCTTATAAATGTCATTATGAGTAACCACAACAGAAAGCGGTAAGAATCCTCCGGTAATACCCTTAGAGAGGCATAAAAAATCCGGCACAACTTCACATTGTTCAAGTGCAAACATACTGCCGCTACGTCCGAAACCTACCGCAATTTCATCAAAGATAATATGAATACCAAATTGTCTGCATAGCTCACAAGCTGCCTTGATAAAATCTTTACTATATATGTGCATATTTCCAGCACACTGCACTAAAGGCTCAAGAATAAACGCGCAAATATTTTTACCCTTTTTTTCCAAAAGAGACTTCAAAGAAGCTAATTCTTTAGAAAAATCAGAATCTTTTGGCACAGGCGTAGTGAGAGATTGAATCAATATGTCTTTATACTCTTTCTTGTAAAGCTCTACATCACCTACACTCAAAGCACCCAAAGTCTCTCCATGATAGGAATTACTCAAAGAAAGGAAATAAGGTCTTTTTTCACCCAAAAGCTGATGATAAGCAAAGCTCATCTTAAGTGCCACTTCTACCGCGCTTGAACCATTATCAGCATAAAAACATTTAGTGAGTTTTTTAGGTAAAAGCGCACAAAGTCGTGCAGAATACGAAATAATCGGCTTGTGAGAAAAACCTGCGAGTAAAGTATGTTCTAAAGAATCAAGTTGCTTTTTTATTGCCTTTGCGATATAGGGGTTACAATGTCCAAAGAGATTCACCCACCATGAGCTAATGCAATCTATATAAGATTTACCATTAAAATCATACAAATATACTCCCTTGGCTTTTTTAATCGGGACAAGTGGGATTTTTTCATGCTCTTTCATCTGTGTGCAAGGATGCCATATATGCTCTAAATCAAGTTTGACAAGACTTTGGGCATTATTTTTCTGCTCTTTCTTTGGAGACTTTAGTTTTTTAATATTTTTTTGAATTAATGGAGCTTTTTGTGAATCTTTAGTTTCTTTACTGATGCCATTTTGTAGCTTAGAAACAGAATCTTTTGGGATATTTTGCGTATTTTTTTGATGTTTTTTAACCTTTTTAGATTCTTGAAAATTTGGTAAAGAATCTTGAATAATTTGATGCTTTTTTTGAGAAATCTGCATCTTTGGCTTTGCTTTTTTAGATTCACCAATCTCTGATTGAGATTCTCGAGGTTTTTGAGAATCTCGCAAATTTACTCTAGGGGCAGAAGCCTTTTTTGCTCTTGTTTCTTCCTTGCTAGAATTTGAATTCCTGCTCACTTTGCGTGATTGATTGTTTTCTTGATTTGGCATTACTTAGCCTTTTTTGATATATCGCAACTATTTTGATCTTCCCAAATCCTAGCAAGCGCATCTACTTTTTCAAAGAATACATTACTTGCCTGCTCCATAGATCTGAATTTATCGACAACGACACTGCTTTCTTTTTGTTCATGTGCTTCCCTAATACCTTCCTTACCGAAAGTTAAAATATCATGATGAGCCTTGATAATTTCATCTAAAATAGGCATTCCATCATAGTTAGGTCTTCCTCGATGCTCTAGCCATTCATTAAACATCGTTTCTGTCATTTGTGCAATATTCTCATCAATCGTATCTTTTGAAATAGCCTCATAAGCATCACTTTTGAAAGCAATATGGTCAATCATCAGAGAATTGCCATTTAAAGACGAACCGATAATCTTGACATTTGTGCTGATAGCATTAGACGAATGCTGGAGATCTTCAAACATTCTTGAAAAATCTCTTACTACTTCATTAAAATCATTGATTTGTTGAGAAATATGTGAAGAATTATCAAAAATTTCTGTCGCACTTTGTTGAAAAACATTGATTTGTGTCTGAATCTCTTTAGTGGCTTGTTGTGTTTTTTCAGCAAGTTTCCGCACCTCATCAGCAACGACTGCAAATCCCCTACCATGCTCTCCAGCTCTTGCTGCCTCAATCGCAGCATTAAGCGCGAGAAGATTTGTCTGGTCTGCAATATCATCAATCACGCTGACAATCGAGCGCACTTCTTCTCCTTGTTTGCTTAGATTCTCGGTAGCGGTATTATTAGAATGGACAAGCTCGGAAATTTGCTCAATTTGCTCCATTGCCCCATTGGCTTTTTGATAATTTTGCACAGAGCTGACAGCTGCTTTCTGTAACTCGGTAGAAATATCCGAAAGTCTTTTGATATTTATGTGAAAAACATTTTGCATAAATTTTTGTTGTGAAAGATTGCCATTAATCTCGCTTAATCTTAATGTCAGCTCTTTGGCTTTATTAAGCGCCATTGATTGGCAAATTGCTTCCATACTTTCACCCACACGTTTTCCCACAACAGCAAGATTAGCCAACAAACCTTCCGTCAAGAAAGGACGATATAAGCCCACTTTATCCTGATTAGAATACGAAATCACCGTTTCACTCTCACGGATAAATGTCTCTAGCTGATTAAGAAGCTCATTGATTCCTCGTGCAATTTTATCCAAATCACTATTTTTAAGATGAGTGATTCGAAGCTCAAAATTCCCTTCAGAAACCTCATTTAAAAGATGAATGATCTTTTGTCTAAGCTCTGCCTCTTTATTTGCCTTAACACGCGTTACAATAAGCAAAGCAAGCAAACACACGCACACAATACCTAAAATGATAAAAATTAACATCAAAACTAACTCCTTACTTGCAAATCCAAAACAAAACTATTGTAATCTTTCGTAGCAAAAAATTTTTTAAAATATTCTAACCCTGAATCAAGCCCAGACTTTTCAACCTCACGAAGCTTGGCATACAAATCTTCTAAGATGGGTATTGCCTTTGGATTAGGAGCTCTACGCACAGAGTAATACCCAATAATGTTACTTTTAATATCCAAAGAAGGCGTAATATTAGCAAATACCCAATAATACTTGCCGTCTTTGGAGAGATTCTTAACATAGGCATTAACTTCTCTCTTTTGAGTAATTTCACTCCATAAAAACTTAAAAATTGTTCGTGGCATATCAGTATGGCGCACGATAGAATGAGGCTTTCCTAAAAGCTCACTTTCTCTGAAACCTGAAATATCGATAAAAGCCTCATTACAATAAGTGATTTTACCTTGAGGATTAGTTTTAGAGACCAGAAAACCTTTCACTTGTTTTTCATCGGGATTCATTGAAACTGACTCCTTAATATTCTTAGATTCTCAAAGATTTTAACTTAAGTAATCTTAAAGACAATAATAAAATAGTAATTTTTTTAATATTCACTAATTTTAATATTAAATGTAAAGAATTGCCACAATTAAGAGCCAAAAAATGGATAATTTTGCTTGTATTAGAATTTTTATTAATCATTAACTGCTAACTGCAATCAAGCTCAATATTGCTGAAAAATTATTTATAATTTATGGTATAGTTTCGCGAATAATCTGAACGAAAGGACTATTTGACAAATCAAAATGAAGAAAATTCTTTTTGTTTTAGGCACAAGACCCGAAGTAATTAAACTTGCTCCTTTGTTTTTGTATTTCAAATCTCAAAAAGATTTTGTAGTGTATTTATGCAATACCGAACAACAAAAACATTTAAGTCGTCAAACACTCCAATTTTTTGATATTAAAGCGGATTTTTCTCTCAATATTATGAGAGAAAATCAAAGTTTGCCAAGCCTTAATGCAAGATTACTCACCAAACTAGATAATCTTTTAGAAAAAATCAAAATTGACGCAGTAATCGTTCAAGGAGACACAATGAGTGCTTATTGTGGAGCTTTGAGTGCATTTTATAAAAAGATTCCTATTTTTCATATTGAGGCAGGCTTGAGGTCGGGTAATATCTATGAACCTTTTCCTGAAGAGGCGATGCGACTAATGATTAGTAAAATTGCCTCTGTGCATTTTTGTCCCACACAACAAGATGCACAAAATTTATTTGCAGAGCATATTGATCATTCAAAAGTCTTCGTAACACAAAACACAGTCATTGACGCTTTTTCTTATTTAGATTCAAAAGAATTAGCAAAATCAATGCTTCGTCTCAAAAAAATGGGCGTGAATCTTGCTGGGGGGGGGGAGCAACAAATTTTGTTTGGTAACCTTGCACCGCAGGGAAAATCACGAGAAGATTCACGAACTATCTGCTGCCATAAAAGAGTTGGCTAGTCGCAATCCACACACATTTTTCATACTCCCTCTACACCCCAATCCCAATATCAGAGGCGTCCTCCAAAATACCCTAAAACCATTATCAAATATTATCCTTACAGAATCTTTGAATTATATTGACCTCATTAATGTCCTAAAAGCAAGTCATTTAGTTTTGACTGATAGTGGAGGCATACAAGAAGAAGCCCCGAGTTTCAAAGTAAAAGTTTTGGTTTTAAGAAACTTCACGGAGCGCACAGCTGGGCTTGCGTTAGGATTTAGCGAGCTAGTAGGAAACGATAAAAAACACATTGTCCAAAGAGGGCATTACTTTCTCAATCACCCCTATATTTTAGAATCCCAAAATCCCTATGGTGATGGCTTAGCAAGCCAAAGAATCTATCAACATATCAAAAATTTCTTTAGGAGTAATCAATGAAAAATAAAAATAGCAGTGAATCTGTAAAATCAGACATTAGCATCATTCTCAACCTTTACAAGCGTCCATACGCTCTTAAACAACAGCTTCAGGCTATTCAAGCACAGAGTTTGCAGCCCAAAGAGATATTGCTCTATCAAGATGGTGTTTTTGAAGGGATTGACATACCTAGCGAAATCAAAGATTCATTTGACAAAATAGAGATTTCAGAAATGAATCAAGGCGTATGGGCAAGATTTGATTTTGCAAGAAGAAGTGCGCAATCTGACTTAGTCTGTGTGTTTGATGATGATACGATTCCGGGTGTTGATTTTTTAGCAAATTGTTTTGCAGAAATGCAAAAACAAGAGGGGCTTTATGGTGGCAATGGTGTTATTCTCACTTATCCCAAACATTTTCCAATAAATGGAAGTAGTTTCAATGTCGGTCATTACAGACCTAACGAACACACCATACAAGTTGATTATGTCGGGCATGCTTGGTTTTTTAAAAAAGAATGGCTTGATGATTTATTTATCGACACTCAAGCTTTGCAAGATTATAAGATCGCGGGAGAAGATGTCGCATTTTCATTAACGCTACAAAGAAAAGGTATCAAAACTTTCGTGCCGCCTCACCCTTTAGGACAAAAAACTCTATGGAGTTCTTTACTAGCAGACACATACGGCACAGAAGAAAATGTCGCCTTGCATCGTATCCCTCAAAATTTTCAAATAAAAAGAAATATGCTAAGAGATGCTTTGAAATTAGGATTTAAGCCGCTGATTTATCAAGACAAACGAGCTTTTTTGCTCAATTACAAATCTTATATCGGAAATAGCCGCTTAAGTGAATTGGCATTTATCAACCAAACATGGCTTAAACCTATGGAAAGAAAAATAAGAACACATATCAAAAAAGCCTTAGGGTTTAAAAAGTATGCAGATTCTTAAATCCTTTATTTTTCCGCCACTTCTGAAGAAGCCTCGTTTTTGCCTTTGACGCTAAGTATTATCGGCACACCCTCAAAGTCAAACCGCTCTCTTAAGGCATTGATAAGATAACGCTTATAACTAAAATGCAAAGACTTTGGACGATTTGCAATCACTGCAATCTGTGGTGGATTTACATCATATTGGGTCGCATAGTAAATTTTAACAATTTTGCCATGATCACTAGGAATATGATGTCTTGCTATCGCCTCTTGTATTGTTTCATTAAGCGTGCTTGTTGAGATTCTATAATTAAGCCTTTTATACACTTCCAATATCTCGGCTTTAAGCTTATGAATATTCCGACCAGAAGTTGCGCTTATTGTAATCACAGGGGCAAACTCTAAAAATCTGAATCGATGCCTTAACTCTTTTATCATCGTCTTGTATCCCTCATGAGCAATATCCCATTTATTTAATACGATAATCACGCCCAAAGCGTGCTTAGGTATCAATGAGCCTATTTTTTCATCAAGTTCTACAAAAGGCATAGAAGCATCAAGCACTAAAAGTGCAATATCACTTTTTTGCAATGCTTTATTTGTGCGATCAAGTGCAAATTTTTCAATACCCTCAATCTTACTTGCCCTTCGAATCCCTGCAGTATCGACAAAGCGCACCCTCTGTCCTTGAATCTCTATTTCTTCATCGACAGGATCAATAGTCGTTCCTGCTACTTCACTCACTATGCTGCGTTCGATACCCAATAAAGCATTCAGAATCGAGCTTTTACCGACATTCACACGACCGATAATACCGACACTAATGCAATTTTCAAGAGTTTGTATTTTTGGAGAATCCAGATTCTCCAAAAACTCTTCCAAGCTCTCATCATCAGATTCTATCTCTTGTTGTATTTTATCAACGCTTTCTAATGACTGCTCTTTACCAAGCTCAAGCATTGTGAAAATATTTTCCATAAGAATACTTAGTCCTCGATTGTGATGCACAGACACAAAACACATTGTTTGCGCACCAAAGGCGTTAAAATCCCACGCTTGTTGCTTGATTTTGTCATTATCTACTTTGTTGATGACAAGCACTAAAGGCTTATGCGTTTTTTGCAATGCCCGAAAAGTCGCTATATCATCATCTTGCGGTATGCTTAAACCATCAACGACATACAACACCATATCTGCATCAAATCCTGCTTGCATCGAATGTGCAGAGACTTTGGCATACAAACCTTGTGCTTTTTCGATTCCACCGGTATCTAGCAGCATTACACTCACGCCACTAATGTCAAAGACTGATTTTTTGACATCACGCGTTGTGCCGCTTACATTTGAAGTAATGGCGATATGTTGCTTCACTAGACGATTAAATAAAGAGCTTTTGCCGACATTGGGTTTGCCTAAAATTGCGATTGTTTTCATTATTGATTCACTTAAAATAAAGGTTTTTCTAACGATATGTTAGCTAAAGTTGGATTTTGGATTCATAAAGGAGCATAAAAATGAAACAAATTGTTTTTCTTTTTATTTTATTATGGGCAAGTTTTAACACACTTTGGGCAGACTTAGAGCATTCTAAAGCTATTTCAGAAGAGGTTTTAGTCTATGAAGGAGTCATTTTCAAGCTCAATAAAAACGATGCAGAGTTTAAAATGTATAATGAAGAATATGCCCTCTATCCTAAATCTAAAAAACTCAAACAATTCCTTAGCAATCAAGATTCTGACCTCAAGGTGCGTTCTCTCCGCTCCCAAAATAGCACGACACAATTTCAGAATCAAGACCAACAAATGGTTTTCTATTATTCAGGCACAAAAGGGTCAAATCTTTATAATCAAATTGCCCTTCAGCGATTTTCTCTCATCAAACAAGAAATACCGCCTCGTGATGAAAACAAAAATGAAAAAGCTCAAGAGATTTATATTGTCCAAAACTATAACGATTATATCCCCGATGCGACTTGCCAAATCATTCAAGGCAAAAAATTTATCCGTGATCGCGCCAGAAATGAACTATTGATTAATCTTGATAAAAAGATTAATGCGCGACTCTTAAGTCAAACAGAGACTGAATTATTTCTTGAATGCCAGCCTCCCGCCAATATGGATATTTTTGAATGATTTACCAAACTATAAATAAAACTACGCTAAAATAGAAAATTTATCCATTAAATTTTAGGAAGAGAAGAAATGAAACATCATAAATACAAAAGAGGCTATTTTGTGCCTCCTACCAAAAGCCTTGAGTGGAGCGAAAAAGAATACATTGAAAAAGCTCCTATATGGTGCAGTGTGGATTTACGCGATGGTAATCAAGCCCTTATCACACCCATGAGCCTTGCAGAAAAGATTGAATTTTTTAAGCTACTCGTTCAAATCGGATTCAAAGAAATTGAGGTTGGATTCCCTGCAGCAAGCCAAACAGAATATCAATTTTTACGCACTTTAGTAGAAGAGAATCTCATTCCCGATGATGTCAGTGTGCAAGTGCTCACACAAGCAAGAGAACATATCATTAAAAAAACTTTTGAGGCATTAGAAGGTTGCAAAAATGCTATTGTGCATGTTTATAACTCCACCTCTTTAGTGCAAAGAGAGCAAGTTTTTGGCAAATCTAAGCAAGAAATCAAAAATATTGCCATTCAAGGAGCAAAACTTTTAAAAGACTTTGCAGAACAAACAAGGGGTAATTTTCGTTTTGAATACTCGCCCGAAAGCTTTACAGGCACAGAAATAGATTATGCTTTAGAAGTGTGTAATGCAGTGATTGATGTCTTTGCACCTACCAAAGAACAAAAGGTTATTATCAATCTCCCCGCAACAGTTGAGATGAGTTTGCCTCATATTTATGCTTCTCAAGTGGAATATATGTCTAAAAACTTGAATCAACGCGAAAATGTGCTTATCTCTTTGCACCCGCATAACGATAGAGGTTGTGGCGTAGCAGATGCCGAATTAGGGCTTCTTGCTGGAGCAGACAGGATTGAAGGCACGCTTTTTGGCAATGGCGAAAGAACAGGCAATGTCGATATTATCACGCTTGCTTTGAATCTTTGTTTGCACGGCGTAGATTCTGGGCTTGATTTTAGCAATCTACCACATATTTGCGATATTTATGAGCGCATCACTAAAATGCGCGTTTATGAGAGACAACCCTACGCGGGCAAACTTGTCTTTGCGGCATTTTCAGGAAGTCATCAAGATGCGATTGCCAAAGGAATGACTTATCGTAAAGAACATGATCTTTCTCATTGGAATGTGCCTTACTTGCCGATTGATCCGCAAGATGTAGGCAGAATCTACGAAAGTGATGTGATTAGGATTAATTCCCAAAGCGGCAAAGGCGGTATTGCGTATATTTTGCATCATCATTATGGTTTTGATTTACCTCCCAAATTTCGTGAAAGCCTCTCTTACTATGTCAAAAACATCTCTGACAATATGCAAAAAGAGCTTTTACCTCAAGATATTTGCGATATTTTTTATAAGGATTTTGTCAATGTCAATACTCCTATTGCAATATCAAAATTTCATTTTGAGACAAAAGAAGATCTTTTTGTCGTTCATCTCACACTCGAAAATAATGGGCGCACTTCTGATCTTTCTGCACGAGGAAATGGTCGCTTAGATGCTGTCGCAAACGCACTTAGAGAACATTTAAAGCTAGATTTTGATATACTTGATTATCGAGAACATTCGCTCAAAGAGGGTTCTTCTTCTCAAGCAGTAGCATACATACATATCACTTATGCTAAAGAACAATATTTCGGTGTAGGATTGCACACTGATATTATCACTGCTTCGATTCAAGCCCTTGTGAGCGCAATTAATATCATTTTAAAACAGGAAGGAAAATAATATGAGTATGACAATGTCGCAAAAGATACTTGCCAAACATGCAGGATTAGATTCTGTAGAAGCAGGGCAACTCATCATGGCACAGCTTGATATGGTTTTGGGTAATGATATTACCACACCAGTAGCCATTAGTGCGTTTAAAGAGGCAAACTTTCAAAAAGTTTTTGACAAAAGTAAGATTTCACTTGTAATGGATCATTTCACACCCAACAAAGATATTAAAGCGGCGACACAAAGCTTACAATGCCGATGTTTCGCGCAAGAACACGATATTTTACATTATTACGATGTAGGAAATATGGGTGTAGAACACGCGCTTTTACCCGAAAAAGGCATTGTAACCATTGGGGATTTGGTCATTGGAGCAGATTCTCACACATGCACTTATGGGGCATTAGGAGCATTTTCCACAGGTGTAGGCTCTACCGATATGGCAGCAGGTATGGCAACGGGTAAGGCGTGGTTTAAAGTCCCTTCTGCTATTCGTTTCAATCTCAAAGGGAAACTCAAACCTTATGTAAGTGGTAAAGATGTTATTTTGCATATTATTGGGAAAATCGGCGTAGATGGCGCGCTTTATAAAAGTATGGAATTTGGTGGAGAAGGATTAGCAAACCTCACAATGGACGATCGTTTGTGCATTGCAAATATGGCAATTGAAGCAGGTGCAAAAAATGGCATCTTTGAAGTTGATGAGCAAACAATTGCATACGCAAAAGACAAAACACAAAGAGAATTTCAAATCTTTAAAGCCGATGAAGATGCGCCATACGAGCAATACTTCGATATTGATTTAAGCGAGATTGATCACACAGTCGCTTTCCCCCATCTCCCAGAAAATGCTAAAACTCCCTCGCAATGGGGGAAAATCAAGATTGATCAAGTCGTGATTGGCTCTTGCACCAATGGAAGATTAAGCGATATGGCAGTTGCAGCCGAGATTCTCAAAGGTAAAAAAATCGCTCAAAATGTGCGTTGTATCATCATTCCAGCAACACAAAAAATCTATCTTGAATGTATTTCAAAAGGATACTTAGAAACTTTTATTCAAGCAGGGTGTGTTGTCTCTACCTCTACTTGCGGTCCTTGCTTGGGAGGACATATGGGCATCTTAGCCGAAAAAGAACGATGCGTAGCGACAACAAACCGCAATTTTGTAGGGCGTATGGGGCATGTCAGCAGTGAGATTTATCTTGCTTCCCCTGAAGTTGCAGCTGCAAGTGCTGTTAGTGGATTCTTAAGCACACCAGAAGAGATATTATAGGAGGAAGATTTAATGAAAGTCAAAGGTAACACACACAAATATGGGGATAATGTCGATACTGATGTGATTATCCCTGCACGATACTTAAACACACACGATCACAAAGAGCTTGCATCTCATTGTATGGAAGATATTGACAAAAATTTTGTTCATAAAGTAAAAAGTGGAGACATTATCGTTGGAGGTTGGAATTTTGGCTGTGGTTCGAGCAGAGAACATGCCCCTATCGCAATTAAAGCAAGTGGGATTTCATGCGTCATAGCCAAAAGCTTTGCGAGAATCTTCTATCGTAATGCTATTAACATTGGGCTTGCTATCATTGAATCTGAAGAGATTGCGCAATCTATCGCTGAAAATGATGAAATAGAGATTGATTTGCAACAAGGCATAATCAATAACCTCACACAACATCAAACCTACAAAACACAGCCTTTCCCGCCTTTCATTCAAGAAATCATTAATGCAAATGGCTATCTTAATTGGATTAACAAGGAGAAAAACAATGCGTAAAGAAATTGCAGTTATCAGTGGTGATGGAATCGGACCAGAAATCACTGCACAAGCCATCAAAGTGCTTGATAAGATTGCTCACAAATTTCAACATAACTTTATTTATCATCAGGTTTTAGCAGGAGGCTGTGCGATTGATGCGACAGGCTCTTGTCTGCCCAAAGAAAGTCTTGAAATATGCCTAAAAAGCGATAGCGTTTTGCTTGGTGCGGTAGGTGGTCCAAAATGGGACAATCAGCCAAGCTCTAATCGCCCAGAGACAGCTCTTTTACAGATTCGCAAAGAGCTTGGATTATTTGCAAATATTCGTCCAGCACAGCTTTTACCTCAACTCAAAGATGCAAGCCCGCTAAAATCAAGCATTTTAGATAAAGGGATTGATTTTGTTGTAGTGCGTGAGCTTATCGGGGGCATTTACTTTGGCGAACACCGCACAAGGGAGCAAAATGGTGAATTACTCGCCACAGATATAATGGCTTATACACAAAGTCAAATTCATCGTATCGCCAAAGTCGCTTTTGAGATTGCTCGCAAAAGACGCAAGAATGTGATTTCTGTCGATAAAGCAAATGTGCTTGATTCTAGTCGTTTATGGCGCAAGGTCGTAGAAGAAGTCGCCGCACAATATCCCGATGTCAGCCTTTCACATATGTATGTGGATAATGCCGCAATGCAAATTTGCAAAGACCCTAGTCAATTTGATGTGATTCTTACTGAAAATATGTTTGGTGATATTTTAAGTGATGAGGCGAGTATGATTACAGGCACAATCGGCACAATTCCTTCTTCATCTCTTGGAGAGGGGACTTTGGGGCTTTATGAGCCTATTCATGGTAGTGCGCCTGATATTGCAAATCAAGACAAGGCAAATCCGATTGGTATGATTTTAAGTGCTGCATTAATGCTGGATTATTCATTTGGTATGAAAGCCGAAAGTCAAGCAATACAAAAGGCTGTCGAAAAGATTCTTGATGCAGGCTATCGCACAGGAGATATGATGGACGCTCACAGCAAACTTGTAGGCACTCAAGCAATGGGGACACTTATCTCTGAAGCATTATAGAATTTTCTCATACTTGACTTGCTGCATTTAATATAAAGTAAGTCAAGTATCTACAATCGCAATCTCCTCATTATTTAAATCATACAACGCATACACTAGATTATCAATGTCAGATTCTAGCTCGCTTGTGTCAGTAGTAGAATCTTTTGCTTTGAGATTTAGAATCTCCTCCACTAAGGCGATAATAGAATCTGTAATGCTTTGATTAGATTGTGTGATTTGTGGAATGGGGAGCTTTTCGATGAATTGCTTTATCCACCGAAATGCACCATCACCCAAACTACTAGCCATTTGCCGCATATAAAAATAAATCAATTTTGAGTTTAGCACAGCACAAAGATATTTATCATCCTTAGGGATAAAGTAGCAAGTTTGGTTAATATAATATCCTTTATCATCATAGACAAAGCAAGGACTATTTGTCATCTCTGCCCAAATGATTTTCCCCTCATATTTTTCCTTGCTTATATAAGGAAGTTTCAATCCCTCGCAGAATCTAAAAGCCTCTTTGAGTTCAGATTCAAAGTTTTCACACAGAATCTTTACTAACCCAATATGTAAAGAATCCACCGCACTAAGAAGCAATAAAGCTATGACAATGGGGGGGGGGGCAATAATGGCTATCTCTTCGTCATTCAAATCATAGAGCGCAAAAATTTTAGAATCTAAGCATTTTTCTAGTTCATTTGCATCTTCGTTTGCTTTTTTGGATTCTAATATCTTCTGCACAATCTCTACAAACTCTAATTCTTGATTTTTGCTAATTTTTGGAATCGGGAGTTTTTCTAAAAATGCCTTTTTATAGCGGTAACCACTCTCACCAAGCCCACCCCCTGCATAAAATTCTTTAAAGGCAAAGGTGGCAAGCTTAGAATGCAAAATACCTAGCAAATATTCCAAAGAATCTTTAAAATTTTCATTACCACTTAAAATAAAGCTTGTCGCTTCTGCATAGAAATGCCCAAATTTAAACTCACCATTATCCAAATAAAATTGCGGCTCACGCACGATTTCACTATAAACGATTTTTGGTTTGGAAAATTCATCATAGTATGCAATATTATCTTGTGTTTCAAACCATTTATTAGAAGTTTTCTTTCTAGCATTATTTCCCCTAATGCCATCAATATTCTTTTCGCCACTTTGTTCAAGTCGTTTGCCAAAAGTTGCAAGATAGTTTTTTACTGCTGGATAATCTTCAATATCAAGTTTTAGTGCTGGAAAAGTGCCTATTATCCACAACCCAGCCCATTCATAACTATACCGCTTAATGTCTCGTCCTCGCAAAATGGGCTTGATGAGTTGAGCGGTTCGCTCTCTTTCGGTCAATAAAATCGTGTTGTTTTCAAAGTCAATTCTAGAATCTAAATCTCTAATCTTGTCATTTTGAGGTGAAGCTGAAGAATCTCTGTCAAAATGTTTATTTTTTTCTTCTTTTTTATAAGGGGGTGGGGCTTGAATTAGGCGAAGTCGCCCCTCCCCCTTATATATCCCCCGCCTTAACACGCCTTCAAGGTTGGCACTATCGTGCGATTGTTTTTTATCGCAGTGAAGATATACTTCACTGCTAGGAGATTCTAAATCTCCTTGAGAATCTTCTCGCCCGCTTCGTGGTGTCTCAAAATCGGAAGTAAGCGAGGCAGTAGTGCCCTCGCTCCGATTTTGGGCTAGAAGCGGAAATAGCGAGGCTTCCCCCTTGTTTGCCGAAAAAGCGGCGTCTTTTTCGGGGTTAAGGGGGACGGGAGGGGGATAAACCCCTTTTTGCGATGAAAAAGAAAAATCTTCACTGCGTAAAAAAGAAAGATTCTTATCATATTCACTTAAGGGATAGGGCAAAAGGCTTTTTTGGCTGTCATCACATTTTGCTAAAATCTCCTCACGTTTATTCGTATCGATAATAAAGGCTTCGTTGTATCCTGTCAAGACTCCACGATAAATATTAATATCCCAATCTTTGAGTGGTGTGCCGATGCTCTCAATCTTTATTTTGAGAGCTAATTCTTTTTCATTGAGGAAAATAAAAGATTCTATATTTAAGGAATCTTGGGAAATTGTAAAATATTGAGGCTCTAAGGGTTTATCCTCTTTAGGGTTATAATCTTTGGGGTTGGCATATTCTATTGTATGGGCTTTGGGGGCTTTGCCTTTGATAAATTCTAAAATGCTTGTATCCACCGTAGCAGATTCAAAGACTTTTATGCCATTTAAATCCACATAGGTATTTATCGTGGTATTTTCTAATAAAAATTCTCTTAAAGGCTCGCCATAAGCTGCTCTGCACCATTTATTAGATGTGATAAAACTTAAGATTCCATTATTTTTTAGAATCTTCGTGCCTAATTCAAAAAAGTAAGTATAAATATCGCTTGTGCCTTTGTAGATTTTGAATGCCTTTTGTAAATGCGGCTTTAGGTGTTTTATTTCTTCTTGGCGAATGTAGGGTGGATTCCCAATCACTAAATCAAAGCCTAAAAAGTCGCCATTAAAATCTAACACTTCAGGGAATGCAAAACGCCATTCAAAGGGCTTGTTGGATTCTAGGTTAAAAATGCTTTCATATTCTTGTTTGAGTATATCAAAATCTTTTTGTGCTTCTTGTTCGTTAAAATCATCAGCAAACATTCTTTGAGCGACATAAATACTCAAATCCTTGTCATCTTCAGCAAGGTAATTTCCATATTTCTTAGAATACTCTTCACATTTTGATTCAAATCCTTTGATTTGCTTTTTAAATTTATCTTTGAAGCAAAAGTTTTTAAAGGCTTGTAATAAGTCTTTGATTTGCTTATCAATTTGGGCTTTATCATTATAGAATCCTTCTTTGTAGTTTTGCACCACCTGCTTATAGTTTTGCATTCTTTCATTGATGTTGGGATAATGTGTAAGGCTTGTGTGTATGTCAAAATAGCTTATAAGACTATTCCCACACTTGATATTAATATCAATATTTGGCAGGGTTTGGAGTTTGTGGATTTTGCCCTTGAATCCATCTTCTAAATAATATGCGCTTTTAAGCAGCTCTATCCATAGCCGAAGCCTTGCGATGTTGCACGAGTTGGGGTTAATATCCACACCAAAAAGATTATTTTCAATAATCGATTTTTTGAGATTAAAGAGGGTGATTTGGATTTGGTGATTCTCATCATCAAAGCGTTTATAAGCGAAATTTTCATTATTTTTGGTCGTAAGCAAGACTTCATCATCTATGACTTTTAAATCTTTATATCCAAAGCCTAGAAGCCCTAGTTTATGATAGATATAAATCATCTCACTTAGCGCAGAGATGAGAAAATGCCCGCTTCCGACAGATGGGTCGCAAATGCGAATAGAGCGCAAAATCTCTTTTGCCCTAGATTCTATATTATCAAAGTCCCTATCAATGTTTTTGCGCAAAGCGTCCAAATCTTGCGTATTCCACTCAAAAGAGGCATTAAATTTTTCACACACCACCTTGCTTAAAGATTCTCTACACATAAAGCTAGTGATAAAGTTTGGCGTATAAAAGCTCCCCTCTTTATAGCCATTGAGTTTTTCAAACATCGCTCCTAGCACACTTGAGCTTATCAGTTTATCGCTTGAGGTAGAATCCTCGCTTTTGCCAAAGTCCCAGCATTCTAAGAAATCAAAAAGATAAGCAAGAAATGCGACTTTTTGGTCTTTTTTATATTCTGTTTGTGTCGTGCTAAAGGGGAGAATCTGCAAATCATCATCAAATGTGCTTAAGTCTAAAATCTCTTTTTTATCGCGCATAAAAAGCGAGGAGTTGAGATAGGGCAAGAAATCAAAGCCTTTGTCAGATTCTCGATGTTCATAATCCTTTGCCAAGACTTCAAAGAAAAGGTGGCGTAAAGTCTTGAAACTTAGAATCTTATCCGCACTCAAAAATCGCAAATTTTTATCAAAATCATTGAAATGTAGCAAATTTGCTTCAATCAGCTTCAAAAACAAAATACGATTAAGATAAATGATAATATGGCTCATCGTGGATTCAAAGAGTTCAGATTCACTATTTTGTGGGGATTTCTCGCGGATTTTGTCGTGAAGATGTTTAGCGAAGCTTGTGTTTTGAGATGGGTCAAGCTGGATTAGAATCTTACCTTTTTCATTTGTCTCTTTTAATCCCAAAATATGCAAAAGCTCGAAATAAAACTTAGGATTGAGTGCATTAGAATCTCTTGCAAATTCATTATGCAAAAAGTCGCGATTTAGGATTTTAGCGGCAAATCCTAAATGCTTGTCATTGCGTAGGTCAAAGCTTGTGCCTTGAAGGGATAGATTTTCCCCCCCCCCCCGCAGAAGAGTCTAAAATTTGTGAGAGTTCTTTATAAAAATCATTTTGGTTTTCTATCAAACTCCCTTTTTCATAAAGTTTTTTATAAAGCTTTTGAATCTCTTTGTTGTCTTCAAAACATTTTTTAAACGCCAACGCATTAAAAATATAAAATTGATAAAAATCCGTGATGAGGATATAGCGCACACTTGCATTTCTAGTAAGATTTTGATTCTCTCCCTTGCGTTCGCGCAAATAATACAAAATACACTCGTGCAAAGCTTTGCAGTTTGGATTATTGGGGCTAAACATTTCTTTATTGTTTTCGGGCTTTTTGGCTTCGATGATAACTTCCACTTGAGAATCTTTGAGCAACGCACAATCAATCTCGCTATTAGCTTGGTGCTTATAAGCGACTTGTGCTTGGAATCCTAAGCCTTGCAAAAAGGGCATAAGCGCGTTGCTTACAATTCCTTTTTCGTTTTGGTTTTTATGTGCTTCAAGCGATTCTAAATACTGCTCGACTTTAGCTTTAAAGGATTCTAGGTTTTGAGGCTTAGAATCTGCATACTCTGCATTGTATGTTTTCATAAATTCTTGAGGTTTAAGGCATTCGTATTGAAAAGACATTAAAATCCTTTATTCTGACGCTTTTGTATTTTTGCATTGTAACATTTAAATCATCAAAATAGCATTTAACTTATTTAAGCCTAATTTTGCTAATATATTTTGTTTCAAATGAAACAACTATTTCACCCCAAAGGATACTTTATGAGAAAAGTTCTTATTAGCTTAGCCCTAAGTGGAAGTCTAGTAACAGGCGCACTTGCTGCAGCAAATACAAACACAGGTTGTGGTCTTGGGTCAATGATCATTGACAAAAAAGGTCTTGTTTGGAATCTCTTGCAAATCACTACCAACCAAATCTTCCTTATTCAAAGTTTTGCAATCACTTCAGGGACATCAGGTTGTAAAAGTGGTGCAATCGCTATGGATAGCCGCACACAAGAATTTGTCGCTTCTAATATGGACGCTCTTTCAAAAGAAATTGCGCAAGGCAAAGGCGAACACCTTGATACACTTGCAGAACTTCTCAATATCCAAGACAAAGAAGGATTCAAAGTCGCTCTTCAAGACAACTACAACAAACTCTACGCAAACAAAGATGCACAAAGTGCTGATGTTCTCGATGGAGTAGCTTCTCTTTAATTTTATTTTCCCAAACCTTCAAGGTTTGGGGTAGATTATCTCTAAAGGATTTCCTATTTCCCTTGCATTTCATTTTGTCATAAAAATCTCTATCATTAATTCTAATGCCTATCATAAATCTTTACACAACATATTAGAATCTCCCCCTACCCTCATACAATCTTTAACGCAACACCTCGTAATAATTATGTTCTTATGCTTTGGATTCTCTCACATTTGCCTAGCTACAGAATCTCTAGCACAAATCCAGCCTATCCAATCTGCACAAGATTCTCAAACAAAAATAGAATCTCTTATCAAACAATCAAAAGCCCTCAAACTCGCTCAATCAAAGGAGTGGAAAACCCTTTTACACATTCGCCACAAAAAAAGCGAAATCGTCTCTCCTTATTTCTTTCTCTCCGATACACGCACTGCTCAAGATGAACTTGAGGCGACAATAAAAGCAATCTATCAATCACCCCAAGATGTCCAAGTGCCACAAGTCATTATTGACAAACGCGAGGAACTTATCAAATTATATCAAGAAAATAATATTAAATTACCCACGCGCTCTATCAGTGCGCTAGACTATCATGCGTTGTGTCGATTCCCTGCGCGTGTAGCATTTCTCAAAAAACACTTGACCTTAGAGAATCTCCCCTCATTGCCTTGCGAGGAATATCATGAGATGCTTAACTACATTGCCCCTACAAAAGCGACTATCGTCTTTCCTGCCGCACATATTAATTCACCTGCTTCAATGTTTGGGCATACATTTTTGCTCCTTGATTCGACTTTTAACTCACGACTACTTGCTTTTGCGATTAATTATCAAGCCGATGCAGACCAAGAACATGAAAATGCGCTGATTTTTGCACTCAAAGGACTCTTTGGACTATACAGCGGGAGTTACTCGATATTGCCCTATTATGACAAAATCAAAGAATACAATGATGCAGAAAATCGTGATATGTGGGAATATGAGCTTAATCTCACACAAGAAGAGGTTTTAAAAATGTATCGGCATATTTGGGAGCTTAGTGATGCGTTTAGCTGGTATTACTTCTTTCATAGAAACTGCTCTTATAATGTGCTTTGGCTTTTGGAAGTCGCAAGAGATAATTTGCGCTTAAGAGATGAGTTTATCTATCAAGTCAATCCACCCGAGACACTTTTTGCCTTGCAAAAAGCAAAGTTGATTGCAAATGTTGTTTATCGTCCAAGCAAACGCTCTATCCTCCTTGCGTATGAAGATAAAATGTCGCTCAAAGATACTTCTTTGGCTAAAGCTCTCGCCAAAGGCAAACACTCGCCCGATGAGATTCTCTTAAATTCTAGTCTAAGCCTTTTGCAAAAACAATACATTTTAGAATCTGGTATTGAGTTAAGTGAGTATTACGCGATGAAAAATAAGATTGACAGAGAATCTTACACACAAATTGCCCATGACCTCGCCACAAAACGCGCTACTTTGGGGAAAAGTGAAGCACCGACAATCTATACTCCGACTAACCCGCTTGAAGGCAATCAAAGTCTGCGTGTAACACCCTTGATGCTTGCTAATTCACAAGGTTTTCACCCTGCGCTTGATTTTAGAATCACCTATCATGATATTACAGACAATGATCGGGGGTATCTCAAAGGTGCGCAAATTGAGTTTCTTAGGACACTCGCGTATTATGATACTTCAGCACATAAAAATCCCTCATGGGATTCTTTTAGAATCTATGAAATGCACATTTTATCAGTCGCCTCTTATGGTATGATGAGTAAATTTTTCAAACCTCTTTCTTATCGTATCGATACAGGATTTAATCGCAATTTTTTAGGTGATCACTTGAGCTACTATCTCGCATTGGGTGGCGGTGTGGCGTATGAGTTTAACCACTATCTTTATGGATTCTACCTTTTAGAGCCGACCTTTTTTCTTGATGGCACGAGAGCATACCAAGCTGATTTTGCACTTAGCAATGTCGTGGGGATTGTCTTGCAAAACAATAAACGACTGAAATTTACCATAGAATACAAACTCAAAGCCTATGACTTAAGGACATTTGGGCATTATGCAGATGCAAGTGTAAGCATCAATCTCTATCAGAATCTCGCACTTTTAGGGCGAGCTGAACTTAAAACTCTTGATGCTTACCACGCTCCGAGATTAGACAATACTTATATGCTGGGATTAAGAATCTATTTTTAATGAGTTTTCATCATATAAACCCAACTAAAAGCACACAAAAAGCATGGGCAAGATTCTACAAATTAAAAATTCCCTTGTATAATGCTCGCAAAAATATAATAATGGAAAAATATGCTTGATTTTGCGTTTATGCAACAGATACAACCTCTCTTTGCCAAAGCCTTAAGTCTGACTTTATACATTTCATTTTTTGGCATTTTATTTTCGATTCTCATAGGGATTGTATGTGCGCTTATTCTCTTTTTCAAGATTCGCTTTCTTGCTTTATTGACAAATTTTTATGTCGAATTAGCGCGTAATACACCGCTTTTGATACAGCTCTTTTTCCTTTATTATGGTTTGCGCTCAATGCTAGGTGTCAAGCTTGACGAACAGACTTGCGCAATTATAGGATTAGCATTTTTGGGTGGTGGATATATGTGTGAATCTTTCCGCACAGGATTAGAATCTATCAGCAAATCTCAAATTGAATCTGCACTTAGTCTAGGGCTTAAATCTCATCAAATGATGTTTTATGTTATTTTCCCACAAGCCCTAAGTGTCTCTATTCCTTCAATCGCAGCAAATGTGATTTTTTTACTCAAAGAAACATCAGTTGTAGGCATCATTGCGTTAGCTGATATAATGTTTGTCGCTAAAGATGTAATCACACATTATTACAAAACTAACGAAGCACTTTTAATGCTTGTTTTAACTTATCTTGTTGTTTTATTGCCGCTCTCTATTGGATTCTCTTTTCTTGAGCGGTATTATAAAAAAAGGGTGATGTGATATGGAAATCTTTTTTGTCGGCTCAAATTTTTCGCGTCTCCTTGAGGGAGTCTTTCTCACATTGCAAATCGCTTTAATTTCAATCTTTTTTTCGTGCCTTTTTGGAATGATTTTAGGCTTTGTGATGACAAGAGAGAATCTTGTGCTTCGGGCTTTGTGCCGACTTTATCTCGAATGTATGCGTATTATCCCCGTGCTTGCATGGCTTTTTATCGTCTTTTTTGGTGTATCACAATACTTTGATTTGGATTTAGGAGCGACTACAAGCGCAATCATTGTTTTTAGTCTATGGGGCTGTGCGGAAATGGGCGATTTAGTGCGAGGAGCGATCACTTCCTTGCCCAAACATCAGAGTGAAAGCGGCAGAGCTTTAGGACTTAACGAGATTCAATTGCAGCTTTTTATTATCATACCTCAAGCAATGCGCCGACTTTTACCCTCAATCATTTCACTTTCAACGCGTATGATTAAAACCACTTCGCTAGTCGCACTCATTGGTGGAGTAGATTTGCTCAAAGTCGGACAGCAAATCATGGAGCTTAATCGCTTCAATCCTCACGCAAGTTTTTGGGTGTATGGGGGGATTTTTATCACTTATTTTTTACTTTGCTATCCGCTTTCTTATATCAGTAGAATCTTGGAGAAAAAAACACAATGAATCATATCGTCCCAAACTCTGAATCACTCCTTGAAGTATCGCATTTGCGAAAAACTTACGATCACAAACATTATGTGCTTGATGATATTAATCTTTGCGTCCAAAAAGGCGAAGTAGTTGTCATATTAGGTGCAAGTGGTTGCGGTAAGAGCACCTTTTTACGCTGCATCAATGGGCTAGAAAGTATCCAAGAGGGTGAGATTCTCTTCAAAGGTGAAGTAATCAGTCATCATAAAACCGCATGGAGTAAGGTGCGCCAACGCATTGGAATGGTATTTCAAAACTATGATTTGTTCCCACATATGAGTGTGATAGACAATATCCTTCTTGCGCCTATAAAGGTGCAAAAACGCGACAAAAAAGAAGTGTTTGCGCAAGCTATCAAACTCCTTAAACGCGTAGGACTCGAACATAAACAAAACGCATCACCCAAAGAGTTAAGCGGAGGACAAAGACAAAGGGTAGCAATTGTGCGAGCTTTGTGTATGAATCCAGAAATAATGCTATTTGATGAAGTTACTGCTTCGCTTGATCCCGAAATGGTAAAAGAAGTCTTGGAAGTGATTTTAGAGCTTGCCAAAGAGGGAATGACGATGCTTATCGTAACGCATGAAATGAAATTTGCGCAAAAAGTCGCGGACAGAATCCTCTTTTTTGATGAGGGTAAAATTGTCGAACAATCTACCCCTCAAGATTTTTTCACCAATCCTCAAACCCAAAGAGCGCAAAAATTCTTGAATATTTTTGATTTGTAGCTGATTATGATATTGTAATGATTATATTTTATGCGATTCTTTGCTGCGCTTGAGCTGACTAAGGAATTCTTCAAGATTAAACTTTTTGCGGTGATTGGGTGTAAAAATATGAATCATAATATCACCCAAATCAGCAATCACCCAATCTTCACTTTCTTCTTCAGTCGCATAAAACACTTCGCCTTCTTTTTTAAGATTATTTTTTAAATGATCAAGCAAGGCGAAAGAATGTTTGCCTACCATTGCACTGACAATCACCACCTTATCAACAATATAATCATAACCTTGCAAATCAAAAACTTCAATTTCTTCACCCTTTTTCTCTTCTAATAATGAAACGATTCTTTCTATACGTTGCTGTTGTGGTATTGTTTGTTGCAATCTTTACTCCTCATCAAACTTTAATTTGTAAATAGGCATTATAACCAAACTTTTATGCTTTTTGATGAGCAAAATATTGCTCTAATAATGAATGCAAACAGGCAGGAATCTTAGCAAATGCCTCTTGCTTATGCCCATCTTCAAAAAGCTGTCGTAAATGCGTTGAAGACAATGATGCCAAATCTGAATCAATACAGCAATGCTGATAAATAGGGATTCTATGAGGAGATAGGCTTTTGTCCAAAAAAGAGCCTTGCCTTTTAATCACGACAAAATCAAGCATTTCACACAACTTTTGAGAATCTTTCCACAAAGGAAGTGTATTAAAACTATCTTCACCGAGCAGAAAAAATATTTTAGATTCTAGACGAAGGATAGATTGAAAATATTGGATACTTTGGATTGTGAAGATAGCATGATGAGATTTGATTTCATAATCACACACACGCACATCATATCCCTGCTTTTGCCATTCTTGCGCGACTATTTCACACATTCTCAAACGAATCTCCGCACTAAACATACTTTGAGATTTCATAGGATTACGGAAATTGGGTAATAGCCACAAAGTTTCAAGAGGTAAAGATTCTAAGGCAACTCTGATAATCTCATAATGTCCTTGATGAAAAGGATCAAAACTCCCTCCATAAATACCGATTCTTTGTCTCGTTTTCTTTGTCTGATTCACAGAATCTCACTCGAATTTATTTGTGCGGGTGAGTTTTGAGAACTTCACGCCTTTTAATCCACCTACTTCAATGCTGAAGTTTTCTATATTTTGTCTATTGCCCTGCAATATAATCGTCTCGAGGCAATTATGATGGTCCAAATGCACATGAGTATTGCACAAGATATTAATTTGACCATGATGTATGCTGTTATGTTGAATATCAATCATTTTTTGATTAAGCTCACGTTGATGATGATCATAAACAATCACCAAAACAGCCACACCCGTATCAGAATCGCTCTCGTGATTCCATGATTCCTCATTGAGTTTTTCGCGTATCATATCACGCACTAATTCAGAACGCGAAGAATACCCTTTGTAAGTCAAATTTTTATCAAGATTCTCCAGCAAATTTTGCGGAAGAGACACACTGAAACGAATGATATTGTGGTGTTTCATTTAAACCCCTTAAGTAAATTAGAATCTAGATTCTCCAAGAAAATAATTTTGAGATTGTATCCAAAAAAATCCAAAGTATAAATTTAATAAAAATTAAAGGCTATTATTAGCTTATTTTAATAATTATTTTTATAATATTCATATAAAAATTAGCTCTAAAAGAATAAAAAGATTTTAACAAGGAGTTTTTGTGGAATTTCTTAAAGAATATATCGATCATCTTATCTTTGCTATTTTGGGATTAATGAGCTTTTTAGTCGTATGGTTTAGTTGCGAACGTGTCATATTTTACGCACGTCTTAAACTTTCAGATTATCAAGATGAATTGAGCTTGGAAGAATCTTTGAGTAAAAATCTTACAGCACTTTATATTATTTATTCAAATGCACCTTATGTAGGGCTGCTAGGCACAGTTATAGGAATTATGATTACATTTTATGATATGAGCGTGAGCGGCGGTATGGACGCTCAAAGCATTATGTTGGGCTTATCTACTGCTCTTAAAGCAACTGCTTTGGGACTATTTGTGGCGATACCTACCCTTATCATTTATAATATTTTTCTACGCAAAATGGATATTATGCTTAACCGCTTCAAATCTCAAAAGAACAATAATGGACAAGTGCAATGAAGATCCCTCGAAAAGAAGGTTTAAATATTGTCCCATTTATTGATGTAATGCTCGTGCTTTTGGCAATTGTTTTGAGCGTTTCAACTTTTATCGCACAAGGACAAATAAAAGTCGAGCTACCCTATGCAAGCCATAATCAACAGAATAAAGATGATAAGCCTATCAATATCACTATTGATGATAAAAATACGATTTATTTTGATGATAAACCTGTCGATATTGAGCTACTCAAAATAGAAATCAATAAAATTGACAATAAAACACTTATCCAGCTTAAAAGCGATAAGGATTCGGCATTTGGGACTTTTGTCCAGATTGTGGATATTTTAAAGGAGAAAGGTCATGAAAACTTTGGCATTTCAACCAAAACAAAATAAATCAACAAAATCAATAAGCTCTTCTAAAATTGGTTTTACTATTTCTTTGGCTCTACATGGCGCACTTTTAATGCTATTTTATAACCATTTTCACCAAATTGACCTCCAACAAGATGGTGATGCTTTTACAACAATAAGTTTGGCAACTTTCCAAACACCTTCCAATGAAGAACAAATTGATCCTAAACCTAAGCCTATTGTGCATAAAAAGAAAAAACATCATAAGGAAATATTCAAAGAATATGGCAAACTTGCACAGCAAGAAGAGGAAATCCCCCCTAGCAAACAGCCCAAGGCGCAGCCTGATGAAAAAATCGAAGAGGGGGATATGATCCAAACACTTTCTTATCGGAATGGGGAAGAAGATGAAGTTTTTTCAAAAATCAAAAGAGCAATTGATCGCAAAAATCGATACCCCACAATGGCGAGAAAACGAGGACTTGAAGGGGAAGTCATTGTGGAATTTGTGATTTACAAAGATGGGAGAGTAGCAAATATCAAAGTTACTAAGCCTTGTTCGCACAATCTTTTCAATGAAGCTGCAGTAATTGCAATCAGAAAGGCACAAAGCGATTTCCCGACATTGAGCTTTACAACAAAAGTAGAAATTCCTATCGTTTATGAGCTTGAGAGAATCTAATCCATCACATTAGGTTTTATGTTTTCTTAATAAACTTAAAAACTCTATATTAAAGAGCTATTCTTCTCTCAAAAGTCAAATAATGAATCTGTATCTGCAATCTTTTACTTACACAGATTGCAATCAGAAAGACACAAAGCAATTTCCCGACATTGAGCTTTAGAAAAGTTTTAAGAACAGCAGAAGACTAAAAGATTAGAAAAAGAAAGTAGCTCACAGAGCATCAATATAAGTTGCAAGAGCCTCTATATCTTCGTCAGTAAGATTCTTTGTCTGCATATACATTATGACAGAATTACCACCTTTACTCAATGTTTGAGCACGAAAACCTTTAAGTGCTTCAATGACTTGAGCTTTATTAAGACTTGCGATTAGCACATTGCCCACACTTCCGGGTGCAACGGTTTTTCCATCTTTACCATGGCAAGCTACGCATTTTTTATAAAGCACTTGAGCATCAACTTGAGGAGGAGTATTATTGACTGGTGCTGGTGTCGATGAAGAAAGAATTGCATCACTCACTTGAATATCTTCTAAAACCTCTTGTTCTAAAGAAACTACTTCTTGTTCTTGTTCTGCGAGAGGAGAATATGTCGTCCGAGAGGATTCTCCACTATCGGAGCAAGCCACCAAACCCAAAACTATACTCCATATAATCAAATTCTTTTTCATTACAACAATTCCTTTAATCCCCGAAAATCGGGGAATTGAAAATTATTTATTTTCTTCAGTAGCTTCAGTCTGTGCTTCGTCAGATTTATTTTCTTCAGTAGCTTCAGTCTGTGCTTCGTCAGATTTATTTTCTTCAGTAGCTTCAGTCTGTGCTTCGTCAGATTTGTTTTCTTCTGCTTGTGGCTCAACAACAATCACAGGAGTTTCGATTACCTCAATAACACTCTCTGGTTGCTTTTCAGTTGTAGCCTCTTCTTTTGCTTTATCACCGCAAGCTACAAACACTAAACCTAAACCCAAAACAAAAAGTAACTTTTTCATTTTTTACCCCTTTCTTTTTTCCATAATATCTTTGGCAATATTCGCAGGAACTTCACCATAATGATCAAATTCCATTGTATAAGTGCCTCTACCCTGTGTAGCCGAACGAAGATCAGTAGAATATCCAAACATTTCCGCTAAAGGCACAAAAGCATTAACAATCTTGAGTCCCATACGATCGTCCATAGAATTGATTTGCCCTCTACGTCTATTCAGATCTCCAATCACATCGCCCATATACTCTTCAGGGACCTCCACTTCAACCTTCATCATAGGTTCCAAAAGCACCGCATTTGCCTTACGGCAAGCGTCTTTAAATGCCATAGAACCGGCGATTTTAAACGCCATTTCAGATGAATCCACATCATGATAGCTTCCATCATAAAGTGTTACTTTAAAATCCACAACAGGGTATCCGGCAAGAACACCATTCTGCATTGCCTCTTGGATACCCTTATCTACAGCGGGTATATATTCCTTGGGAATAACGCCACCGCTTATATTATTGACAAACTCATATCCTGCACCTGCTTCTTTGGGTTCAAGTTTAATATGAACATGCCCATACTGCCCGCGACCACCTGATTGTTTAGCATATTTGCATTCTTGCTCTACAGCACTGCGGATTGTTTCTCTGAATGCAACTTGTGGCTCGCCGACTTCAGCCTCTACCCTAAACTCTCTTTTAAGTCTATCAACGATAATTTCTAAATGAAGTTCGCCCATACCACCAATCAATGTTTGCCCTGTCTCTTCGTGTGTGCTCACTCTAAAACTAGGATCTTCTTCGGCAAGCTTTCCTAAAGCAATTGACATTTTTTCTTGATCTGCCTTAGTCTTAGGTTCAACAGCAATCTGTATTACAGGTTCTGGAAAATCCATTCTCTCTAAAATGACTGGTGATTTCTCATCACATAAAGTATCTCCCGTTACGGTTTCTTTCAAACCTACGAAAGCACATATCTCACCTGCATAAATTTCCTTAATATCTTCACGCTTATTTGAGTGCATTTTAAGAAGACGACCTACGCGCTCTTTTTTACCTTTAGTTGAGTTAAGGACATAACTCCCAGATTCAAGCTTACCTCGATAAGCACGCACAAATGTAAGCTGCCCCACAAAAGGATCTGTCATAATTTTAAAAGCTAGTCCAGCAAATGCTCCGTTATCGCTTGATTCTACGCTTAACTCAGAATCATTCTTTGGATCTATACCTTTGATTTCAGCAACTTCAGTAGGTGCAGGTAAATAATCCACTACAGCATCAAGCAAAGTTTGCACGCCTTTATTTTTAAATGATGAACCACAAAGCATAGGAATCAGACTCATATTAAGGCAACCTATCTTGATACCTTTTTTAATTTCCTCAACGCTTAACTCTTCTCCACCAAGATATTTTTCCATTAAGGCTTCATCTTGTTCTGCTGCAGCCTCTAAAAGCTTCTCGCGATATTGCGATGCCTTTTCAAGTAAATCTTGTGGAATATCTTCAATGTCATACTTGGCACCCATAGATTCATCATTCCATACAATAGCTTTCATTTGCACTAAATCAACTACACCTTTGAAATTTTCTTCTGCACCGATAGGAATATTTACAGGAACAGGATTAGCTTTCAAGCGTTGCTTAATTTGCTCCTCAACATTATAAAAGTTTGCACCAATGCGGTCCATTTTATTAACAAAAACCATTCGAGGCACACCATATTTATTAGCTTGTCTCCACACTGTTTCACTTTGAGGTTGCACACCACCCACAGAACAAAATACTGCTACTGCACCATCTAAAACACGCATTGATCGTTCAACTTCAATTGTAAAATCAACGTGTCCGGGTGTGTCAATCAAGTTAATTTGAAAATCTTTCCAAAAACAAGTAGTTGTTGCAGAAGTAATAGTGATACCTCTTTCTTTCTCCTGCTCCATCCAATCCATTGTTGCAGCCCCATCATGAACTTCACCAATTTTATGACTTACGCCTGTGTAGAATAAAATTCTTTCTGATGTTGTAGTCTTGCCTGCATCAATATGAGCAGCGATACCAATATTTCTGATACGATCCAAAGGTGTCTTTCTAGCCATTTTTACCCCTTAATCACCAACGATAGTGTGCAAAAGCTTTATTAGCTTCAGCCATTTTATGCACATCTTCTTTTTTCTTAAATGCTGCACCCCTATCATTAGCCGCATCAACAAGTTCATTTGCTAAACGCTCTACCATAGTGCGCTCATTTCTTTTGCGAGTTGCTTCAAGAAGCCAACGTATTGATAAAGATTGTTGTCTCGCAGGACGAACTTCTACAGGAACTTGATAAGTTGCTCCCCCTACTCTTCTACTCCTTACCTCAACCAATGGCTTAACACGTTCAAGTGCTTTTTGAAAAATTTCTATACCCTTTTCACCATTTTTTTCTTCAATCCTATCAAAAGCAGCATAAATAATTTTTTCACTCACACTTTTTTTACCATCAAGCATCATTTTATTGATAAATTTCGTTACAACCTTATTATTGTAAATTGGATCACCCAAAATTTCCCTCGAGGGAGCTTTTCTTCTTCTCATTGATTATTCCTTAATTATTTTTTATCGCCACTTGACTTAGCTTTTTTTGCACCATATTTACTACGAGAAACTGTTCGTTTAACAACGCCTGCAGTATCTAAAGCACCGCGTATAATATGATATTTCACCCCGGGCAAATCCTTGACACGTCCACCCCTTACAAGTACAATAGAGTGTTCTTGCAAATTATGTCCTTCACCGGGTATATAGCTAATAACTTCTACCTTTGAAGTAAGCTTTACCTTAGCAACTTTTCTTAACGCCGAATTAGGCTTTTTAGGTGTGGTAGTATAAACACGAGTGCAGACGCCTCTTCTTTGAGGACATTCCAACAATGCTGGAGACTTTGTCTTTCTGGTAACCTTCTTTCTCTCTTTACGAATCAACTGATTAATGGTTGGCACTTAGCTTCCTTTATTTATAAAATTAAACTTAGAATAAAAAATGTTAAGATTTTACCTAACAAAAACTTTTATTTCTCTTAGAGAGAGTGAAAAATTCACTCTTCTTGCTCACTATCATTTTCCTCCCCTTCAGTAACATAAGAAATTTTCTTATTCTTATACAAACCTGTCCCTACAGGAATCATTCGACCAAGAACTACATTTTCTTTCAAATCATCAAGCGTATCTTTCTTCGCGGCGATACTTGCTTCTGTAAGAACTTTTGTTGTTTCTTGGAAAGAAGCAGCAGAAATAATAGAATCACTTCCTATAGCTGCTCTTGTAATACCAAGCAATACGGGCTCTGCTACGGCTGGCTCTCCTCCAATCTTTATAATACGTTCATTTTCTTCTTTAAAATGACGCTTGCTCACCAAATCGCCTTCAATAAACTTTGTATTTCCGCTATCAACGATTTTCACTTGTCGGAGCATCTGAGAAACAATGATTTCAATATGCTTATCTGCAATACTTACGCCTTGTCTTCGATAGACTTGTTGCACTTCACTTACAATATATTTATGAAGTTCTTTTTCCCCGCTAATACGCAAAATATCATGACTTGAAACTACACCATCTGTCATTGCTTCCCCAGCGTGAATAAATTCTTGCTCGTGTACAAGAATCTTCTTATTCTTATCCACTGCATATTCCGCCATACGACCATCTGTTGCAGTTACAATAATACGCTCTTTACCGCGTATAGGCTTTCCAAAACTTACATTACCATCAAGTTCTGATAAAATTGCCGTATCTTTGGGTTTTCTTGCTTCAAACAATTCTGTAACTCGTGGAAGACCTCCTGTAATATCTTTCGATTTAGCCAAAGCCTTAGGCACTTTAGCAATAATATCTGCTACCTTAACCTCTACCCCATCTTTAACAGCAATAGATGTTCTTGATTCAAGTTTATAGGTAATTTCTTTACCATCTTTGGTTGTTACCACCAATAGAGGCTTTAATCCGTTAGGAATATATTCATTGACCACAAGACTTGTTTGATGTGTATTTTCATCTTCTTGCTCTGTAACAGTCAAGCCGGGTATAATATCTCTGTATGAAACAATCCCTGTTTGTTCAGCAATGATTGGCTCACTATATGCATCCCATTCAGCAACAATAATCTGCTCTGAAGAAGTAGGTTGAGAGATTATGGTATCCATATCCACTTCACTATTATCATCAACAAGAATCTTTGAGGTACGCGCAATGTAATGGCGAATCGCTTCTCTATCATTATGATCAGCAATCACAGCAAACATACCTTTTTCCGAAACGGTCATTCCTGCCTTCACATCATGATTTCTTTCAAGTGTATCTGCACGCAATGTATAAAACTTCACAACACCTTTTTCTTTCGCTTTAATTGTTTGAGAAATAGGCGCATTATCCTCAACTTTAAGCTCACTTCCATAAGGAATCCGTGTAGGAACATTCCAGCTATCCATAATGGTATCAACAATACTTCCACCTGCTTTTACCTTATATCCACTTTCATGTGGAATAAGCAATTTGCCCTCAATCTTACCAGAAACCCCTGCAAGCTCATTTTGTTTAGCAACATCGTCTTTTTGCAAACGATAAGTATCAGACTTCCTCTTGTCACCAATAATGGTAATATGCACTTCGTCATGGACATTTTCAATCTGAAGCTTACCGTCGAATTCTGCTTTAATACGAGGCTCTACAACAAGGATAGCTGCATTTCTACGATTTGCGACAATCTTTTGTCCCTTTTCATTTGTATAAGTGCGGATATTATAATAACGAATAAAGCCTTCTTTTTGAGCAACAATTTGTCGCTCTTCAGTACTTCTACTTGCTGTTCCACCCACGTGAAATGTTCTCAATGTAAGCTGTGTACCGGGTTCTCCAATACTTTGTGCAGCTAAAACTCCTACAGCCTCACCGGGTTTAACCATTTTAGATTCTCCAAGATTGAGTCCATAACACTTCGCACATACGCCCTTTGATGCCTTACAAGTTACAGGTGTCCGAATCATAACTGATTTGACATTAGCTTCTTTAATGCGTCTTGCCATTGCACTATCAATTAAAACTCCCTCACTTAATAAGATTTCATTTGCAATAGGATCAATAATGTCACGCGCCAACACACGTCCGAGCACACGTTCTTCCAATGGTTCAATCATATCACTTCCGACCGTAATGTCTGTAATTTCTACACCTTCATGAGTACCACAATCGTCCATCACAACTTTGACATTTTGGCTCACATCAATCAATTTTCTTGTCAAATACCCAGCATTAGCTGTTTTCAAAGCTGTATCTGCCAAACCTTTTCGAGCTCCATGAGTAGAGTTAAAATACTCTAACACATTTAAACCTTCTTTAAAGTTAGAAGTAATAGGTGTTTCAATGATCGTGCCATCAGGTTTTGCCATCAAACCTCTCATTGCCGAAAGTTGTCGAATCTGCGCTTCACTACCTCTAGCACCAGAATCTGCCATCATATAGATAGAGTTAAAACCTTCTTTGTCAGTTTTGACTTTATCCATCATGATTTTTCCCATCTTCTCACTAGTCTCTGTCCAAAGGTCGATACTTTTATTATAACGCTCTTGTGCTGTCAAAAGTCCTTGTTCAAATTGTCCTTGAATCTTCTTGATTTCTTTTTTAGCTTCATCAATCATATGAGACTTATCTTCAGGTATAATAATATCTGCTGCAGAGATAGAAATCCCTGCTTTTGTCGCATATTTGAATCCAAGATTCTTAAGATTATCTAAGAAAGTCGCTGTGATACCCAAACCACCCTCTTTATATACATAGTCAATCAATGCGCCAATATCTTTTTTCTTCATCGTTCGATTCCAATAATTAATAGGCACAAATTCGGGCAAAATGGATCTTAAAATCATACGACCTGCTGTTGTATCAATTACTCTACGCTCATATACCGTTTTCACACGCGCATTAATATCAAGCTCTTCCATTTCAATGGCTGTAACAATTTCATCAATCGAAGCAAAGATCTTATGTTCCCCTTTCACATTCTTTTTTTCAAGCGAAAGATAATACAAGCCTAGCACCATATCTTGACTTGGAACAGCTACAGCTTTCCCACTTGCTGGCAATAAAATATTCATGGAGCTAAGCATCAATGTCTTACATTCTGCAATAGCCTCTTGAGAAAGAGGGACATGCACAGCCATTTGGTCGCCGTCAAAATCTGCATTAAATGCCGAACACACTAATGGGTGAAGCTGTATCGCCTTGCCATCAATGAGCTTAGGGTGAAATGCCTGAATTGATTGTTTGTGCAAAGTTGGCGCACGATTAAGTAATACAGGATAACCGCTAACAATCTCTTGCAAACATTCCCAAACTTCATTTGTCTTTTGATTGACCATTTTAGCTGCTTGTTTGAGTGTAGTCGAATAACCTTTCTCTTCAAGCTTAGAAAGCAAATGTGGCTTAAACAATTCAAGAGCCATATTTTTAGGCAATCCACACTCGTCCATTTTGAGATTTGGTCCTACGACAATCACACTTCTTCCCGAGAAATCCACACGTTTTCCAAGCAGATTCTGTCTGAATCGCCCTTGCTTACCTTTGATGATTTCTGATAAGGACTTCAGTGGACGCTTATTTGCCCCTTTTACAGCATTTGCATTCCTTCCATTATCAAATAGCGCATCTACAGCTTCTTGAAGCATTCTTTTTTCATTTCTCACAATAATTTCTGGAGAATCAAGTTCAATAAGACGTTTAAGACGTTGGTTACGATTAATCACCCTACGATACAAGTCATTCACATCACTCACAGCAAACTTTCCTCCATCAAGAGCAACCAAAGGTCTTAAATCTGGAGGAAGCACGGGAAGAATAGTAAGCATCATCCATTCAGGGCGATTACCCGAATTGATAAAGTTTTCCACTACCTTTAGACGTTTGACAATTGTTTTTTTCTTAGCTTCAGAATTAGTCGATTTAACCTCTTCTCGTAAATTGTTGAGGAGCATCATCAAATCAAGTTCTTCTAACAATTCCTTGATAGCCTCACCACCCATTTGTGCTACAAATCCTGTGTGCTCAAATCGCTGATTAATACTTTGGAATTGCTCTTCATTCAAAACATCATATTTCATGATAGGCTTTGCACCTTCATTATCATAAAATGCCTCTCCGGGTGATTTTACAATATATGCCTCATAATAAAGCACACGCTCAAGATCCTTCATCTTTACACCAAGCAATGTGCCTATACGACTAGGCAAGGAGCTTACATACCAAATATGAGCCACAGGAGCCACAAGCTCAATATGTCCCATTCTTGAACGTCTGACTTTTGCCTTAGTAACTTCTACCCCACATTTTTCACACACGATACCCTTATAGCGCATTTTCTTATATTTACCGCACAAACATTCATAGTCTCGCACAGGACCAAAAATCTTTGTGCAAAAAAGCCCGTCTCTTTCTGGCTTAAGCGTTCGATAATTAATTGTTTCGGGTTTTTTAACTTCTCCATAACTCCAAGAAAGAATCTTCTCTGGGCTAGCCAAAACAAGTTGGAATGAATTAAAATCTTTAGGTCTGTCTTCCTCTTTAATCTCAATAGATACAGGCATTCCGTTTTCATCAACTTCATCGCCATAAATATTGACATCAAGTGCCAAAGACTGCAATTCTTTTGCTAATACATAAAATGTCTCTGGTATTTCAGATTCACCTACATGCTCTCCGCGTGTAATTGCCTTATATGCCTCTCTACGCCCTTCAGTATCATCAGATTTGATAGTGAGCATTTCTTTAAGTGTATGTGCTGCCCCATAAGCTTCCAATGCCCACACTTCCATTTCTCCAAATCTTTGCCCACCAAAAAGTGCCTTACCACCAACAGGTTGTTGCGTAACAAGACTGTAAGGACCGGTGCTTCTTGCATGCACCTTTTCATCGACCAAGTGGTGGAGTTTGAGCATATACATATAACCGACATTCACACGCTCTCGCATTTTCTCACCTGTTCTACCATCATAAAGCTCTGTCTTGCCGTCCATGTCAATTTTTGCCAATTCAAACAAACGATCAAATTTTTCTTGCTCAATACCTTCAAACACAGGAATAGCAAACTTCACTCCCGCAATCCAATCTCGCGCATAATCAATCAATGCCTTATCATCAAGATTCTTTAATAAATCTACCAATGAAGGATCATCGACATTCACTACTTGCGCTATTTCAATCATTTTATTTCTTAATTTTGTAATCCATTCTTGAGACTTATTGTCAAAAATTTCTTGAATCTGCTTTCCTAAATTCTTTCCTACAAGCCCCAAATGCACTTCAAGAATTTGACCAATATTCATACGACTTGGCACACCTAAAGGATTAAGAACGATATCGACAGGCTCACCATCTGCTGTATAAGGCATATCTACCATCGGCACAATATTTGACACTATACCTTTATTACCATGTCTTCCAGCCATTTTATCGCCCACTTTCAATTTTCGTTTAGTCGCGATATAAATCTTTACAAGCTTCACAACACCACTAGGTAAAATATCATCTTTTTCTAAGATTGAAAGCTTTTCTTCATGCTCTTCACCTAATGTCTTTTTTTGTTCCAAGAAATTTGTTTTAATATTTTCATACTTACTTTGAGTTTCTTTAGAATAATTTTTAATCAATGTGCTTAAAGCAAAAGGGTTAAGATTCGCAAGCTCCTCTTTAGGAATTTGAGCACCTTTCTTGAAAACCTTATCGCCAACTTTAGCTTCATTAGAAAGCTTCTCTTTAGAAAGCATTAAAGAGATTCTCAAAGTTTCTTCTTGTTGAATCATCGTTAATCGATCGTGATGTTCAATATCAAGAACCTTTTTTTCTTCTTCATATGCACTAATAGCTCGAGCATCTTTCTCATAACCTTTTTTAGTAAATATTTTGACATCTACCACCGTGCCTTCAAGTGAAGGTGGGCAATAAAGGGACTTATTAACAACATGTCCAGCCTTCTCCCCAAAGATTGCTCGCAATAATCTTTCTTCAGGTGTAGGCTTCACCTCACCTTTAGGTGATACCTTACCTACCAATATCATTCCTGCACTTACATAAGTTCCGATTCTAACAATCCCACTTTCGTCCAAATGAGCAATTTCCGCTTCTTTTGCTCCGGGAATATCTGCTGTAATCTCTTCAATCCCATGCTTAAGCTCTCGTGCTTCAATTTCTTTTTCGTAAATATGAATTGATGTAAAAGCATCTTCTTTGATGATTTTCTCACTTACAACAATTGCATCTTCAAAGTTATACCCATTCCATGGCATAAAAGCAACGCGTATGTTTTTACCCAAAGCCAATTCGCCATTATCCATGCTAGGACCATCAGCAATAATTTGACCTGCCTCTATTTTTTCTCCTCGACTGACAACAGGTTGTTGAGAAAAACATGTGTTTTGATTAGTGCGAAGATTCTTGCCCAAATGATAATGATCAATATAAGCACCGCTGTCGTTCTCACCTAAAATATAAATATTCTTTGAATCTACTCTTTCTACTATACCGCCACGCGTTGCTTTGATTGCTTCCCAAGAATCACGCGCAATAATTTGCTCAATTCCTGTTCCTACAACAGGAGCATCAGGTTTGAGTAGAGGAACTGCTTGTCGTTGCATATTTGAACCCATTAAAGCGCGGTTGGCATCATCATGTTCGAGGAATGGAATTAATGATGCCGCCACACCTACAAGCATACGCGGACTTAAATCAATCAATTGCACACGACTTTTTTCACTCAAAATAATCTCGCCATCTTTCCTCGTCTCAATCAAATCTTCTACGATATTTCCATTTTTATCTACCTTAGTGCTGGCTGGTGCGATAACGATACCCTCTTCTTGGGCTGCAGTCAAATAAACAATATCCTTACTCACAACACCATTTTCGACTTTTTTATAGGGTGCTTCGATGAAACCTAAATCATTGACACGCGTATAGGTTGAAAGGGTATTAATAAGCCCAATATTTTGCCCTTCTGGAGTTTCAATGGGGCATATTCTACCATAATGTGTAGGATGCACATCACGTGCTTCAAAACCAACACGATCTTTAACCAAACCTCCTTCGCCTAAAGCTGAAAGCCTGCGTTTATGTGTAACCTCTGAAAGAGGATTGGTTTGATCCATAAATTGTGAGAGCTGTCCACCGGTAAAGAATTCGAGAATCGTGCTTGTAATCATCTTACCATTCACCAAATCATGAGGCATAATCGTATCAAATGCACCGCTTAGTGAAGTCAGCTTATCGCGAATCGCTTTTTGCATTTTTACAAGCCCCGCATGAAGCTCGTTTGCTAAAAGCTCTCCAATAGCCCGGATTCTACGATTGCCTAAATGATCACGATCATCAATTTTACCCAAACCATTTTTAACCCTAAGCAAATATTGTATTGTCTTAATAATGTCTTCATGCGTAAGCACAGTTACATAATCAGGGACATCAATTTGAAGCTTATGATTCATCTTCATACGTCCTACACGTGTCAAATCATAGCGCTCTGGATCAAAGAATAACTGACGCACAAAACTTTTCGCAACTTCTTTTGTTACAGGCTCACCCGGACGCATTACCTTGTAGATTCTGATTGCGGCAAGCTCATTCTCATCATCTACTTTTTCACTCTGTCGCAGCATTTTAAGAGATTCTGCATCAGCAATAAAAGAATTAATAATTGAGCTATCTACCCCTACAGCACTATCATTAGCAATCACAAACTCATTAATCTTGAGATCAATAAGTTTTTTGAGTTTGGTTTCATCAAGTTGCGTAAGTGTGTCAAAAATAACTTCACCTTGAGAATCTACAATAGGTTGGGCAAGAAACTTGCTTGTAAGATTCTCTAATGGATATTCGATAAAATCAATATTTAATTCTTTGAGCTCTTTGATTTTCTTACTTGACAAACGTTTGCCCGATGCTATCAATACATTGCCCTTTGCATCTTTAATATCAAAATCCACCCTATTACCCAAACTCTCAATATCAAAAGGAATAAGATATTTACCTTTTTGATATTTGACTTTTTGCAAAGGATAAAAAATCTTTAAAATATCTTGTTTGCTATAACCCATTGCACGTAAAATGATAGTAATGGGAACTTTTCTTCGCTTATTGATACGAGCATACAAAACATCTTTTGAATCATATTCAAAATACAACCAAGATCCTCTATCGGGAATAATCTGACCTGTATAGATAAGCTTATTTGATGAAGTGTTTGATTCTTCTTCTTTAAAAATAACACCTGGGCTTCGATGTAATTGATTCACAACAACGCGTTCCACGCCATTAATAATGAAACTTGTTCGATCAGTCATTAATGGAATATCACGCACAAAAATATTTTGTTCTTTTACATCTTTGACGCCTAATTTTTCGCCTGTTTTCTCATCTTTATCCCACAAAACAAGTCTGATTTTAATTTGTAGAGAAATGGCATAAGTAACTCCTCGCACCATTGCTTCGGTAGTAGTATATTTAGGCTTGCCAAACTTACAACCTGCATATTCAAGAGTGATACGATTTTGATTGTCTTGGATAGGAAAAACAGACTTAAAAACCCTTTCAATACCACTTTCTTTATCGCCATCAACAGATAGAAATTCATCATAACTGTTTCTTTGTAATAATAAGAGATTAGGAACTTCTAAGCTTTGGGGATTTTTAGTGAAATCTACTCGTAGTCTATTTTTTAATCTGGTATTTACCATTTGCTTGATCCTTTGATGAATGGATTAAAAGAGTGAATACTCTAAAAGAAACCTAAAAAATAATTAAGGATTTTTTACAATATTCTACAAAATAAAAAGTCAAATCTTAACAAAGTAAGATTTGACAAAATAATATTCAAGAAAGCAAAGTTTATTTAATTTCGACTTTAGCTCCAGCATCTTCAAGTTTTTTCTTGAAGTTTTCAGCGTCTTCCTTATTTACACCTTCTTTAAGTGTGCTAGGTGTTTGCTCTGTCGCTTCTTTAGCTTCTTTTAACCCAAGTCCTGTAATTTCACGCACAGCTTTGATAACATTGATCTTATTAGCACCAGCATCAAGAAGAATAACATTAAATTCTGTTTTTTCTTCTGCACCGCCACCAGCTGCACCACCACCAGCTGCACCGCCTGCTACCACTGTAGGTGCAGCACTTACGCCAAACTTTTCTTCAAAAGCTTTTACTAATTCAGAAAGCTCTAATACAGAGAGATTCCCAATATATTCTAATACTTCTTCTTTAGAAATTGCCATTTTAAACTCCTTATTTTAATTTTCTTCTTTTTGTTTTCGCAAATTATCAAGTCCTGTAACAAAATAACGAGCAGGACCCATCCAAACAGACAGCAACATACCCAAAAGTTCATCTTTACTAGGTAGCTTGGAAATAGACACAATATGATTAATATCAACAACTTGTCTATCAAACAAACCAACCTTAATTGAAAAATATTCTTTGTTGGCATCTGCAAATTTACAAACAACTTTGGATAAATCAATTTGATCTTGAGCCCAAAGAAAAATGTTTGTGTCTTTAAGCTCTAAATCTGGATATTCAGCATTCTTCATAGCAACACTAGCCAAAGTATTTTTAACTACTTGGACTTTTATGCCCACTTTTCTTGAAGCATCTCTCAACGCTTCAAGCTGACTTACCCGCAAACCCTTATAATCACATACAATCAGCGCAGAGGCTTGTTTGAATTCAGAGCTTAAATATTCAACAACTTGAATCTTTTCTTGCTTGGTCATTTTCTTCTCCTTTCAGACCTACACCTCACACAGGGTCATTTTTAAGCCTAAGCCCCTATGGTCTTCAGTCTAAGATAAATGATGCGTAGATATTCTTCTAGCAAAAATTTTATTTTGTGTCCATCAATTCTTGAGAATCAATTTTGACAGAAGGACTCATTGTTAAAGATAAGCTACTACTTCTGATATACTTACCTTTTGCAGAAGTAGGTTTAAGCTTATTAATCGCACGAACAAGCTCTAGCATATTATCCTTAATTTTTTCTTCATTAAATGAAGCTTTACCTATAGGTGCGTGAATAATACCCTTTTTATCAACTCTAAAATTTACTTGTCCGCTCTTTGCATTTGAAACAGCCTTACTTATATCCATTGTAACCGTGCCGGTTTTGGGGTTTGGCATTAGCCCTTTTGGTCCCAAAATGCGCCCAACCTTTCCAACCAAAGCCATCATATCGGGTGTTGCAATCACAATATCAAAATTGATATTGCCTGCTTTGATGTCTTCAGCCAAATCATCAGCACCCACAACATCAGCCCCTGCATTTTTAGCTTCATCGGCTTTGACGCCTTTTGCAAACACCGCGACACGCACTGTTTTGCCTGTGCCATGGGGTAACACCACAGCACCGCGAATCATTTGGTCTGCATGGCGCGGGTCGACACCCAAACGCAAAGCTACCTCTACCGTTTCATCAAATTTTGCTGAAGCTAAGGACTTTACAACACTAACACCACTTTGAACATCATAAACTTTTTGAGAATCGACCTTTGTTTGCAAGGTCTGTAATCTTTTTGCTATTTTTTTACCCATAAAACAAACTCCATACTTAATCTACGATTTCAATACCCATACTTCGAGCACTACCAGCTACAATTTTTTTTGCAGCTTGTATATCTGAAGCATTAAGATCTTCTATTTTTGTTTGAGCAATTTCTTCTAATTGCTTGTCAGTCAGCTTTCCAACTTTATTTTTAAGAGGATTATCTGAACCTTTTGCAATATTAGCCGCTTTCTTGATAAGATCTGTTACGGGAGGTTTTTTTGTAATAAAAGTAAAACTCTTATCTTGATAGATAGTGATAATAACAGGAATATTAAAATTACCCATGTCTTTAGTCTTCTCGTTAAAAGCCTTACAAAACTCCATAATATTCACACCTCTTTGTCCAAGAGCTGGACCAACGGGAGGAGACGGATTCGCTTTTCCAGCTGGAATCTGCAATTTCAATTCACCCACAACTTTTTTGCCCATCGTTTTTCCTTTCTTTAAGAAACTTAAATTTAAATGATTTTTTCTACTTGTGAATATAGTATTTCAACAGGTGTGTTACGCCCAAAAATTGAGACGTTAAGCTTAAGTTTTTTGTGTTCCAAATTATATTCTTCAACCGTGCCTGTAAAGTTCGCAAAAGGACCATCAATAATTCTTACAACCTCTCCTTGTTCAAAGAAAATTTTTGGTTTTGGAGCACTTGGATTTCTAACCTTTTCAAGAATTTTAGCAATATCAGATTCGCTTAAAGGTGTAGGTTTCTTACTTTCACCAATAAAACGCCCTACTCTAGGCAAAGACTGAATCATGTGCCAAAGTTTTGTATCCAAATCAACTTGGATAAAAACATACCCCGGATAAAGACTTCGATCGACAATTTTTTTCTTTGTCTCAATAATTGATTCTGTAGGAACAACTACTTCGCCAAAACGATCTTGCATCTGATTTTGAACAATCAAATTACGAATTGCCTCACCTACTGATTTTTCGCTACCAGAATAAGTTTGTATCGCATACCACTCCAAGCTTCACCTCTTTTAATTACATTATCTCAAAATACCAGATACAGAAGCAGACAAAATCAAATCAACCAATGCCAAAAATAAAGTAATTACACTCACCACAATCAATACTGAAACAGAAGCATTTCTAATTTGTTCCTTGGTAGGAAAAATCACTTTTGATAGCTCTTCTCTCGCACTGCGATAATAGGTTATTATTTTTTTCATCACTCGTATCTCTTTACAATATATTTCAACTAACAGCTTTAGTGGCAGGCCAGGAGGGACTCGAACCCCCAACATTCGGTTTTGGAGACCGACGCTCTACCATTGGAGCTACTGACCTATCAGCTAGGCATAAGCCTAGCTTTTTAGCTTCACCTCTTTATGAATAGTATGTTTATTCAATCGAGGAGAAAACTTTTTGAGCTCCAGTTTTTCTGTGTTTGTTTTTGCATTTTTAGTAGTGCTATAATTAATATCACCACATTCTGAACATTTTAGTCCAATTTTGACAGTATTTCCTTTAGCCATTATGAACCTTTATACTATTCAATGATTTTGGTTACAACACCTGAACCTACAGTTCTACCACCTTCACGAATCGCAAATCTTGTTCCATCTTCGAGAGCCACAGGATTAATAAGTTCTACCGTAATGCTAACATTATCACCGGGCATAACCATTTCTACGCCACTTGGTAACTGAATAGAACCCGTAACATCCGTTGTTCGCACATAGAATTGAGGGCGATAGCCATTAAAGAATGGTGTATGTCGTCCACCTTCATCTTTGGAAAGAACATAAATTTCACCCTCAAACTTCTTATGAGGAGTAATTGAACCGGGTTTGCATAAAACCATACCTCTTTCGACTTCTTCTTTTTTTGTCCCTCGCAAGAGAATCCCTACATTATCGCCTGCTTCACCTTTGTCAAGCTCTTTTCTAAACATTTCTACACCTGTAACGGTAGTTTTTTGAGTATTTCGAATACCCACAATCTCAACTTCATCTCCTACCTTTACAACACCTCTTTCGATTCTACCCGTAACAACAGTTCCACGTCCTGCAATTGAGAAAACATCTTCTACAGGCATAAGGAATGTTTTTTCAGTGTCTCTTTCAGGTGTTGGAATATATTTATCCACTTCTTCCATTAATTTTAATACTTTTTCGCCCCATTCACCTACGCTACCTGCTTTTGCTTCTTCAAGAGCTTTAAGCGCAGAACCTGCCACGATCGGAGTATCATCGCCGGGAAATTCATACTGATTCAACAAATCTCTCACTTCCATTTCAACCAACTCAAGCAATTCAGCATCATCAACCATATCTTGCTTATTAAGGAATACAACAATATAATGAACACCCACTTGGCGAGATAATAGAATATGCTCACGTGTTTGGGGCATAGGACCATCAGCAGCAGACACAACAAGAATCGCTCCGTCCATTTGTGCCGCACCTGTAATCATATTTTTAACATAGTCGGCGTGCCCGGGGCAATCCACATGCGCATAATGGCGATTTTCTGTCTCATATTCAATATGAGAAGTCGCAATAGTAATCCCTCTTTCTTTTTCTTCGGGGGCATTGTCGATATTATCATAATCTTTTAATTCTGCTAAACCCTTAGTTGCTAAAACTGCAGAGATCGCAGCACTCAAAGTTGTCTTACCATGATCGACATGCCCGATTGTTCCCACATTCACATGGGGTTTGTTTTTAACAAACTTCTCTTTTGCCATTTTTTTCTCCTAACTAAAATTATTTTACAGAATCTCATAAACTTAAAACACACTCAAAAAGTCAAAGATTCACATAAACTGGAGCCCATAAGCGGGATTGAACCGCCGACCTCTTCCTTACCAAGGAAGTGCTCTGCCACTGAGCTATATGGGCAAATATTTAAATTAAAGTAAAACTAAAAAGTTGATGGAGCATATCTTAAAAGATAAAATATACCTGAAGATTCAGCTCCCAGTATGGAGCGGGAAACGGGGCTCGAACCCGCGACCCTCAGCTTGGAAGGCTGATGCTCTAGCCAACTGAGCTATTCCCGCAACTAAAAACAAAACTATTTTGACTACCACTAAAACCTCTATTTCTGGCTTAAATAAAACTATAATTTTAGTGGTGGTGAGTCGTGGATTCGAACCACGGAAGACATAGTCAGCAGATTTACAGTCTGCCCTCGTTGGCCACTTGAGTAACTCACCAAAAACAATTCAAAAACTGGTCAAACACTGAAAGCAAATATTGCTAAGGTTTGAATGGAGCTGGTTAAGGGACTTGAACCCCCGACCCTCTGCTTACAAGGCAGATGCTCTACCAACTGAGCTAAACCAGCATTTAAGCTTTATAATTAAGCATAAAAAGGGTGTAATTATATAGATTTTATTATGCTTTGTCAAGAGTCTTGAATTAAGTATATTGAATTTCTTTAACATTAAAGATATAACTCTCATAAACCCTAAAATTAACCAGAATCTTTACCAAATGATGCTAAAAACTCTTCTGTAAACTCAAACAATAATTTATCTACTTCAAGAAATAATAAATCTAATTCAGTGAGTGTTTGTAAATATCAAGTGAGCAAAATAAAATTACAAAGGTGGCCGGGAGAGAGGGATTCGAACCCCCGGAGGTGTTACCCTCAACGGTTTTCAAGACCGCCGCTTTCAACCACTCAGCCATCTCCCGTCTAATGATTCTAAAATTAAGACTTTAAAGACAATCAAGATTCTAGTATGGAGGCGACACCCAGATTCGAACTGGGGAATCGAGGCTTTGCAGGCCCATGCCTTACCACTTGGCTATGTCGCCATCAATATTTAAGGGTGGTGCCCGAGACCGGACTTGAACCGGTACAGACGCAATGTCCGAGGGATTTTAAGTCCCTTGTGTCTACCAATTTCACCACCCGGGCATCAGATGTTTGGCAAATTACAGCAAACCAAAAGATCTAAACTCTGTAAAATCTACCACAAGCATAAAAAATACATTTGAAATCTTAGAATAAGGCTAAATTTCTATGGAGCGGGAAACGGGGATCGAACCCGCGGCCCCAACCTTGGCAAGGTTGTGCTCTACCACTGAGCTATTCCCGCATCTTTGAAATACAAAAATATTGAATGATCTAAAAATCCATTGAAAAATAAATTCAAATCTTCAAGGGCATAATTGTATCAATGCTTGATTAAAAAATCAAGAGTAAAAACAAAATATTTGTGAAAAGATTATCGTTTTTGCTATATAATCCAAAATTACAAAACCCAAATCAAACTTCAATACAAAACTAAAAATTGAAGTGAGATTTCTTTAAAGAAGTCAAGAAATAGGGCTTTGCTTTATCAAAAATACCATCAATTCAGGAGTGATCTTGTTACAACATTTTGAAAGTTACCCCTTTGAAAAATTACGCACACTGCTTGCAAGTATCCCTACACCTCAAAAAACATACGCGCTTAGCATTGGAGAACCTCAATTCCCTACCCCCAAAAATATTATCAAATCATGGCAGGATAACGCGCCTCTTCTAAATAAATACCCTAAAGCCAGTGGAGAATCTTACTTAAAAGAAGCGCAAATCTCTTTTATCACGCAACGTTATGGGATACACCTTACACAAGAACAAATCATTCCTACTTTTGGCACACGAGAAGTGCTTTTTAACTTTCCACAATTCTATCTTTTTGATACACCCAACCCTACTATTGCTTTTCCTAATCCTTTTTATCAAATCTATGAAGGTGCGGCAATTGCGTCCAAAGCTAAAATTATTTTTATGGATCTCACGAAAGAAAATGACTTTACACCACATCTTGACGATGAGAGTCTTAAAAAAGTGAATCTTGTGATTCTCAATTCTCCCAACAATCCCACAGGAAAGGCGATGAGTAAAGAGGAGCTTGGGCAATGGGTGCAAAAAGCAATAGAATATGATTTTATTGTGCTTAATGATGAATGTTATAGCGAAATTTATGAAGATACCCCGCCGCCGAGCATTCTTGAAGCTTCAATAATGGTGGGTAATCCTCACTTCAAAAATGTCCTTGCGATTAATTCTATCTCCAAACGCTCATCAGCACCGGGTTTGCGTAGTGGTTTCATCGCCGGAGATTCTCGCATTCTTAAGGCTTATAATCTCTATCGCACCTATTTGGGCTGTGCTTTGCCTTTACCTTTACAACAAGCTGCTGCAACAGCATGGCAAGATATGCAAACAGCTGAATCTATCCGCAGTATTTATGCTCAAAATCTTGCTCTTGCCCGTGAGATTCTCAATCCCAAAACCTATCAGATTCAGCCTTACACTTTTTATGTATGGCTTGAAGTCGATAATGATGAGGCATTTTGTCAATTTGCGTATAAAAAAACAGGTGTGTTAGTTTTACCCGGAAGCTACTTAGGGCGAAAGGGGCAAGGTAAAAACTATATCAGAATCGCTTTAGTTTATGATCAACAAAGCACGAAAAATGCACTTTTAGCACTTAGAGAATCTCTTAATTTATATCAAGAGGAGAAAATGTGAAAATTCATTTCATTGGCATTGGTGGGATTGGCATTTCAGGATTAGCGAAATATCTGTATGCGCAAGGTATGCAAATCACAGGTTCAGATATAGCACAAAGCAATGCGACCAAATATCTTGCGTCTTATGATATACCAATCAACATTCCTCATTCTGCCTCTGCTATCACCGATCAAGATTTAGTCATTCATTCTGCTATCATCAAACCCGATAATGTCGAGGTGCAAGAGGCTCTTAGAAAAGGTATTAAGGTATTATCAAGAAAAGAGGCATTAGCTTTTATTCTTGGAAAAAAACGCGTTTTTAGTGTTTGTGGTGCACATGGGAAATCTACCACGAGTGCAATTTTAAGCAGTCTTTTTCCACATTTTGGTGCAATTATCGGTGCAGATTCTAAAGAATTTGGCTCAAATGTGCGCGAAGCCAAAAGTGAAAGTATCGTATTTGAAGCTGACGAATCTGACAAAAGTTTCTTAAACTCTAATCCTTATTTTGCCATTATTCCCAATGCCGAACCCGAACATATGGAAAGCTATCATCATAATCTTGATGAGTTTTATGGAGCATATCATCATTTTATGCAAATGGCAACAAAACGGATTATTAACCTTGCAGATCCTTATCTTAAGGGTGTCAAAGACTTAGAATCTATCGTGCTTGACCCTCAAAATGATATTACAGACATCAGTTTTAACCTCTGTAATGATGAACCCCAAACGACTTTTACCTTAAAAAATTATGGCTCATTTAGCGTATGGGGATTTGGCGAACATATGGCTCAAAATGCAAGCTTAGCTATTTTATGTGCGATTGAAGAATATGGCGAAGAACAACTTCCACAAATCAAAGCCAATCTTGCTCATTTCAAGGGTATCAAAAAACGTTTTGATATTATCCAAAAATCTTCAACAATCATCATTGATGACTATGCGCACCACCCTACAGAGATTAAAGCAACACTCAAAAGTGTGAGAATCTATGCCGACCTCAAACAAATCAACAAAATCATCGCAATTTGGCAACCACACAAATACTCACGGGTATTAGATAATCTCACAGCATTTGTCGAATGTTTTGAGAATCTGTGTGATGAGCTTATCATTTTACCTGTATGGAAAGCAGGTGAAGCACATATTGATATTGACTTTGAAACACTTTTTAAACACTACAATCCTGTCTTTGCGACACATCTTAAAAGAGTGGGTGAATCGTTGCATCTTTATCAAGATCAAACGATGATTAAAACCCTCAAAGATGCTTTGATTATAGGACTTGGAGCAGGAGACATAACTTATCAATTACGGGGAGAAAAATAATGGGCTATATTATATTTCTGATACTAGTGTTTTTGAGTGTATTTCTTATCATAGCGATTTTTAAAACAAGTGCTACAATGTCTAACAAGAGCAAGAAAGTAATCGGTGTTTGTCTGCTTCTTGTAGCGATTCTAATCGGCATTTATAATCTGTGGCAAGAGCAAGAAAGTGAGCAGTTTGGACATATTCAAAGCGCATTTAATCAAGGTAAAGCAATACCTTGCGTATTTGAAGGAAAAGAATACCAAATCACTAATAACACTTTTAATTTCAACAATGGCACAATGAGCTTTTTAGGGAAGCCCTCTTCGCCATTTAATACCCTCATTATCCCGCTCAAAAATTGCAGCGTTAGCGAATCTGACAAAGCCGACAATGACAGAAAATAACATACTTGCTTCTAAACTTGACTTGCAAGAGTTTTTAGCAAAATTTGCGACTTTCTTTGCTCGTCAAAAAGATGTTTTTTTTGAAGGTGATAGGGTATTTTACGCAAAGATTCTCAAAGAAATTGAGCTATCACCGCCCTTAGCCCCGCCTCGTCTTTGCAATCTTGATACGCCCTTGATACACTTACAAAAATTTGGCACACTTAAATTTGATGAAATCTTTGAAATGATAAAACTTGTGCGTTATTTTGTTGCACTTAAACATAGTATTCTCCCGTCTTTACCCTACACTTTTCAATGGCTTGAAAAAATCCAAATCCCCATAGCCATTAAAGAAATGGATTCTATCTTTACACTTGAAGGTGAGCTTAAAGAGGGTATATATGAGCAAATTGATTATCTCAAAAGGCAGATTCAAAATACAAAAGGACATATCAATCAAACACTCAATCAATTGTTACACTCTGCTAAACTCGCACCTTATTTAGTAGATTCATCAGTGCATTATCTCAACGAAAATGAATGCTTTTTGCTCAAAGCGGGCTATCACCATGCTATAAAAGGTATGATATTGGAGCGTTCAGCAAGTGGGTTTTTTTACCTTTTGCCCGATGTGATTATGACGCTTAAAGAGCGACAAAACACACTCAAAGATAGTCTCGAAACAAGCCTTTATGAGGTTTGTAAATCTCTTTCAAACACACTACACAAACATCTCCCATTCTTGCGTTTTTTAAATAAAAGCTTTGATCAGTGGGATCATATTTATGCGCGTTTATGTTTTGCCAAAACTCATAGCCTTGAGTTTGTTTATGAAATGTCCAAAAAAACACCCATTATTCTCAAAGACTTTTGCCACCCTGCTCTTGCAAATCCTAAGGCGATTGATTTAGAATGGGATAAAGATCTTTTGATGATTACGGGTGTGAATGCTGGGGGCAAAACAATGCTCCTTAAATCTGTGCTTAGTGCGTGCTTTTTGACGAAATTTCTCCTCCCGCTCAAAATCAACCCTCACAAATCACAAATCCCCCATTTTAAGCATATTATAGCCATTATCTCCGATCCTCAAAATAGCAAAAACGATATTTCAACTTTTGCAGGTCGTATGCTTGAATTTTCGCAGATTCTCCAAACTCAAAATATGCTACTTGGCATTGATGAGATTGAGCTAGGCACAGATGCGGACGAAGCAGCGAGTCTTTATAAAGTCCTTTTAGAACATCTTTTGCAAAACAATACAAAGATTCTACTCACCACACACCACAAGCGGTTGGCTTCATTAATGGCAAACAATCACAGAATCCAGCTTTGCGCAGCAATGTATGATGTCAAGGCTCAAAAGCCACTTTTTTCGTTTCTCTATGGAAGCATTGGTAAAAGCTATGCGTTTGAAACAGCCCAAAATTATGGCATTCCTAGCACACTTATCACACAAGCAAAAACATTATATGGTCAAGATAAAGAGCGTTTGAATGATCTTATCCAACGTTCAAATGAGCTAGAAATGCAACTACAAGAAAAATCCGCTGTTTTAGATTCTCACATCAACACATATAAACGGCAGATTGAGAATCTTAACGATGAACGCACCGCACAAAAAAATGAATTCCAAACGCTTAAAAATGCGCTTGAACAAACCTACAATCAAGCACTACAAACACTTAAAAATGCACTCAAATCTCAAGATTCTAAACAAATGCACCAAGCAATGAATAAAGCTCATCATATCATCAAAACTGATGCCAAACATTCCCTTCCACCCCTTCCGCATTCTGCTAAAATATCTCCTCTCAAAGTGGGTGATTTTGTCAAATATGGCAACACACGAGGAAAAATCATCGCAATCAATAAAGATACCTATAGTGTCGAGCTTGAGAGTGGTTTTAAACTTAAAGAAAAAAGAGAGAATCTCAAACCTTTAGGCGCATTTATCCCCACATCATCACCGCAAAAATATCAAGGATTCAGTAAAGCCAAAAGTGTGGGGGTGAGCTTGGATTTGCATGGAATGCGTGGTGAAGAAGCCATTGAACGACTTGATATTTTCCTTAATGATGCGCTTATAGCAGGTTATGATGAAGTGCTTGTCTATCATGGTATTGGCACAGGTGTGCTAAGTAAATTAGTCAAAGAATATCTGTGCCAACACCCAAAGATTCTATCCTTTGACGATGCTCCACCACAAATGGGAGGATTTGGCGCAAAAATCATTAAACTCTAGCCCTTTCTTGTTGTGTGATAATCCTTTTTAGTTTAAGATATTTCACGCTACAATTAAGATTTTATTTTTATCTCACTCTAAAGGATAGTAAAGATGTCTCTTTTTTCTGTAAATCTGCCTCCATTGCCTGATGATGTCCCTGTTTATCGTATCGAGGATACTCCATTACTCAAACGAGCAAAGAATCTCTATCTTTTCACTTTTTTATTAGCAATCATCGGCAATGTATTGCTTCAGATTATGCTAATGAATAACAACTCGGTTGAAAGTTTTTTATTCATCAGTTATGCTACTAATTTTGTGTGTGTTTTGTCCCTATTTCTTACATTTTTTTATCTCTGCAAACTTTCACTGCGTAAGATTCTTTTCAAACTCTATATAGTGGTTTTTGGTATCTCATTTGTTGCGAGTGTGCTAGGCTGGTTTTTAGGTATAGATACTAAAAGTATATTAGAGAATCCGGAAATATCCTCAAGCTCTTCATTTCAAATCTATATGTTTTTAGTTTTGATTATGCTCGTCATTGATTATGTCTTGATGTTTAAAATTGCCAAAGAACAAAGCTTTATCCTCCACCAAGAAGGATTCTTAAAAGGAGCTAAGATCATACTATGGAGTTTTGCTGTTATGGGGTTAAGTGTATTTCTGCTTTTTTGGGGATTAGCTAGTGCATCTAATGGAATTACATTAATCGCATCTGTAATAGTCATAGCAGCCAGCATTGCTACGCTTGTGGGTTGTGCTTATTATCTCATTGCTGTGTTTAAAATCAACCTTATCATTGCCTATGGCGAACAAACGCCCAATCCTTTATGATAGAAAACTTTAGGATTTATATATGCAACAACAAAAAATTGAGATTTACTTCAAACACACGCTCAAAGATTCTATCGTAGATATGTTGCTTGAAGATGGCTATGATGACTTTTTTTACATTCATTGCGCCAAATACGCTTCAAGTATGTTTTTGGCAAGCCCTAAGGAACAAGTGGGCGGGCGGCAAGAATATGGGATTTTTAGAATATTTTTGACCGATGATGACAAGGCAAAATTTATCATTAATAAGCTTCTTCAAGCTTTTGGCAAAGAGCATATGAAAATCTATACTTATTGGGTGGAAAGCCATTAATACTTTAAGAATCTCACATCTTAAAATTATGTTGGGATTCTAATCCATACCCTACAAATTCATTTCACAAATCCCAATTTTCATAAAGCTTTGATTGTCTTACCCCTTCATACAGCACTGCACCGACACAAGTCGCGAGGTTGATACTGCGAGTATGAGGTGTCATTGGCATTTTATAAACATTATCCGCAAAATTTTTCAGAATCTCCGCATTAAGCCCTGCATCTTCTCTTCCAAAATACAAATACCCCGCTTGAGCAAGAGGAGCATCATAATAAAGTCTCTTTGCCTTCGTGCTAAAGAAAAAATGTTGCTGCGCATCAAAGGGGTGAGATTCCCAAAATGCGGCTAGATTCTGCCACTCATACACACTTAAAGACTGCCAATAATCCAACCCTGCCCTTTTGAGCTCTTTTTGAGATGTGCTAAAGCCTAGTGGGTGTATGAGATGCAAAACACTTCCACTTGCCACACACAATCGCCCGATATTACCAGTATTTTGTGGGATTTGCGGCTCTACAAGCACGATATGAAACGGATTGACACCTTTATCTGACATTATTACTCCTCAATTTTTCTTTGCTAGAATTTTTAGAATCTTGCGCCACTTTTAAACTCTTTTAAACTCATCAGTCAATGAGTAATTATATAGATTCTTTGTTTTCAAAGAAGTTTCAATGCAAATGAGTTGGCAATAATTTAATACAAACATCATTTTTGTTACTTTATGACAATACAACCGCTCAAATCTGCGGATATTCATAAAGTATTACTAAATCCTAATTAAATTTCTAGGATAATCACGCATTTAAATTTTAACACATAAGGAGGTCTTGCGATGAATTTTCTTACATCATTGCCTGAAGGGTGGCAATTTGCTATTCAGCTGATTGTCGTATTAGTATGTCTTTTCTATGGAGCGCGAAAAGGGGGGATTGCCTTAGGGCTTTTGGGTGGTATTGGGATTTTAATGCTTGTATTCTGTTTCCATATCAAACCGGGCAAACCTGCTATTGATGTGATGCTCACAATCCTTGCTGTCGTTGTGGCGAGCGCAACCCTGCAAGCAAGCGGAGGGTTAGATGTGATGCTACAAATCGCAGAACGGATTCTTAGACGCAATCCAAAATTTTTAACAATCCTTGCGCCTTTTGTAACATGTTTTTTGACAATCCTTTGTGGCACAGGGCATGTGGTTTATACGATAATGCCTATCATTTATGACATTGCTATTAAAAATGGAATCCGCCCCGAACGACCGATGGCAGCGGCTTCAGTATCAAGCCAAATGGGAATCATCGCAAGCCCCGTAAGTGTAGCGGTTGTGAGCCTCACCGCAATGTTACTTGCAGCTGACCATAAACTAGCAGGTTTTGATGGTTATATTAACCTTTTGCAAATCACAATCCCTAGCACACTTGTCGGGGTGCTTTGTATAGGTATCTTTAGCTGGTTTAGGGGCAAGGATTTAGACAAAGACGAAGAATTCCAAAGAAAAATTCAAGATCCTGAATTCAAAAAATATGTCTATGGGGATTCAAAAACTTTGCTCGGCGTAAAGCTTCCTAAGAGCAATTGGGTGGCAATGTGGATTTTCTTAGGTGCGATTATAGCTGTGGCAGGGATTGGTGCTTTTGAATCTGTCAAACCAAATTGGGGACAAAAACTCTCCTATGAAGCGACAATCCACGAAGACACAACTATCAAATGGACACCTAATGGTGAAAACAAAGGTGTGGTTGATATAGCCAAACTCGGATTTGACCAAAAGAAAAAAGAAGGCGAAGAAATGAGTAAATTTAAAGCCGCCATAGAATCTGGAGAGATTCAAGTAATCCCTCAAAAAGATAAACTCGGTAATCCTTCTATTGATTATATTTCAATGGTAAATGTGATTCAAGCATTTATGCTTCTTGCAGGTGCGCTTATCTTGATATTTACCAATACAGACGCGAAAAAAATCGCAAACAACGAAATCTTTAAATCTGGTATGATTGCGCTTGTAGCGGTGTTTGGTATCTCTTGGATGGCAGATACAATGTTTGCCGTGCATACACCAATGATGAAAACTGCACTTGGAGGCGTGGTGCAAGAGTATCCTTGGACTTATGCGATCATGCTTTTGCTCATTTCTAAATTCGTCAATTCTCAAGCCGCAGCACTTGCAGCATTTGTGCCACTTGCGCTAGGTATCGGTGTAGAACCCGGCATCATCGTAGCATTTGCCGCAGCTTGTTATGGATATTACATTTTGCCAACCTATCCTAGCGACTTGGCGACAATCCAATTTGACCGCACAGGCACAACACATATTGGACGATTTGTCATCAATCATAGTTTTATTATTCCCGGACTTCTAGGAGTATTCAGCTCTTGCTGTGTAGGATATGTGCTTGCAAAAGTAGCAGGATATATTTAAACCATAGCTTGGTGTAAGCAAGATTTGTTATAATCTTGCTTACATTGCCAAACGAAGGATTAAATAATGCAAGAGCAAACGCCTTTTCAAAGTAAGACATTACAAAACATCAGCAAAATCACCACACATTGGATTCCCATTGCGCGTTATCGCCGCAAGGCTAGAAATGCTCTCTACCACAAAATAAACCTCTCTTTCAATCAATGGCTTTTGTCTCAATACCGCAAACAACATCAAGAAGAACTTCTTAATGTCGATATGGCGGTGAGCTTAGGAGATGCGTGCATAGCAGCACATTATCTGCAAAAATTCGGTTTGCGGGAGTTTGCCTCGCCGTTTGATTGGATGATGTGTTATACTCTTAAAGATATACAGAATCTACTTGCAAATGATTTTGAAGGATTTTTTGTGGATATTCAAGACAAAGAAGGTTTTGATGCAAATAATCACTGCAGGCATATCACTGATATGCGTAATGGTATGGTATCCATTCATACATTCAGAAAAGACCGCAGTATTGCATCACAATATCCTCTTTTTATAGAAACGATGCGGCGTAGATTTAACAATCTCATATCACACATCCGCCAATCACGACATATTTTATTCGTTACCACGCGTAGGCATGATCAAGAATCTTTTAATGAGTTTTTATCCTTTATGTCCAAATATCACGATGCACACTATACGATTCTTAATATCACTAACGCGAAAGAGACAACAGATTCTATCCTTTCTCCTGCCCAAAGAAGCGTCATTAAGCTTAACGCGAAGCTTACAATTATCGAATATTCTTTTGTCAATACCTTTCCTCATTATGAAGTATTACAATCCTTGCTAGGAAACAATACAAAAGTTACGGGGGGGGGGGGAGTCGCATAATATCAATACAAATTCACCTAGTGAGCTAGATTCTCAAACTTGCTCATTTTTACACCAGACTTCTCGCAAAGATTTTCACGATATTCTTATTAAACGCAACAAACAACATATTCTCATCTTTTGGCAAATCCCCATTGTGTGGCTTCCTTTTTTGCAAAAACCTTTATTATTCCGTGTGCGATTAGATTCTATCTATGGTGAGCGAGGGGATTGGATAGGTAATTTCATACAATGGAGCAAGATTATGCCTTTAATCATTATCAAAAAGCAAAATACGATAGATTCTCAAAACTCTCTTCATACTGAAGATGCAAAACCTACCATGATTGATGATGAATTACTTCAGGAGCCAAACACAGAATCTCCTAGTTAAACAAGAGCATAACAAATGACAATATCAAATCAAATGATGCAGCTCTACAGAGAGGTTACACGAAAATATCGGTAAAAATGGTGTTTGGCGTTTGATATTTTTACAAAAATGGACAATATCTTTTCCTTCTTGAATGCAATCTTTGAGGATTGATAGAATCTTAGGCGCGTCATCTTTAGGGATATGTTTAGGCGCGCTAGAGGGCGTGGTAAAATGCTTGTGAATTCTATACACAAGCATTTTATTAGTAATCTCTACAATCAACGAATCAATAGGTATCTTAAAAAACATAATATGTGCTTTTGGGTTAATCGACATATAAATCGTATCAATACCTGAAACTTTTGTCGTTTGTGAATCAAAAAAATAAAGGCTTTTGTTGTAATTATCCTCGAAAGTCTTTAACATCAAGTCTAAAACTGCAATCTTTTGCGAAGTCGTGTAAAAATTCCCAATGGGTGAAAAAGCAAAATGCAAGAGCGATTCAATCGAATACCACTCCACACTTTCAAAACCATAATCAAGGATATGTTCACAACGTCTTTTTCGCAATGCCACTGCTTGAGGTGAATTACCAAATTTGTAGGGAAAAGTAACAATTTTATCACGATATGCTGGACCAGGAAAACGCGAGTGTATCACAAACCGCCGATCGTATTCCTTTTCTAAAATATATTCCAAACCACCTTCATAGCCTTTATCAATGATTTTTATTTCACTTTGAGGAATATGCTCAAGTAAGGCTAAAAATTCATCTTTATCACATTCTTGGTCCCACACGCGCTCCGAATAACGAAAAAATCGTGTGATAGATTCTAACACTTCTTTGGGGGGATCTTTGCACACACTTTTATCAATCCAAGAAGTCAAAGTGCGCCTATCTTTACCAATAATAGAAGCAAAGCGCGACACGCTTAAACCTGAACGTTGATAAATCATAATCAGCTTGTCTAAAGTATCCAAAGATATTTTTCCTTATAAATTGCACATTTTTTGTTCAATTATAACATTTATGACTAAAAATTGTCTAAAGAAAACAAAAATTGTTCAAAACAATTTTCTCCATTCAATGTTAGAATAAACACTCATAATACAACAAAAGCAGATAATTTCATCTGATTATCGACCAAAGATTCTAAATTTAATTAAAGGTGTTTGACAATGGATATACAAAAAATGTATCAAGAAAAGCTCACAAGTGCAGACAATGCTGCAAGTGTGATAAAATCGGGTGATTGGGTTGATTATGGTTGGGCGATCACTGCTCCTGTGGCAATGGATAAGGCATTAAGTTTGCGTATTAAAGAACTCAATGATGTGAAGATTCGCGGAGGAATCTTAGTGCAAATGCCTGAAGTCTTCAAAGTCGATACCAAAGGGGAGCATTGCTCATGGCACACTTGGCATGCTAGTGGCATCGGCAGAAAATTGATTGAGCAAGGATTGGGATTCTATATACCTATGCGTTATTCTGAACTTCCTCGTTACTACAAAGAAATCTCTGCTACGCCTAATGTAGTCATTATACAAGTTACTCCTATGGATAAACACGGATATTTTAACTTCGGACTTAGTGCCTCACACTTATCTGCTTGTATTCAAGAAGCAAAGACCGTGATTGTTGAAGTCAATGAAAATATGCCTCGTTGTCTCGGTGGATTTGGCACAGATGTGCATATTTCAGAAGTAGATTTTATCGTTCAAGGGGATAATCCTCCTTTGATTGAAGTGCCATCTGCTGAAATTACCGATGTCGATAAAGCAGTCGCAAAGTTGATTGTCGAAGAAATCTCTAATGGAGCGTGCATACAGCTCGGTATCGGTGGTATGCCTAATGCCGTAGGCTCTTTTATCGCACAATCAGACTTAAAAGATTTAGGAGTGCATACTGAAGTGTATGTCGATGCGTTTGTAGAAATGACACTTGCAGGAAAAGTTACCGGTAGTAAGAAAAATATCAATCAAGGCAAACAAACCTATTCTTTTGCTATGGGAACAAAAAAACTTTATGACTTTCTAAATAATAATCCCGAGTGTATGAGCGCACCTGTGGATTATACAAATGATATACGCACAATCTCGGCTTTGGATAATTTCATCTCTATAAACAATGCCGTAGATATTGATTTGTTTGGACAAGTCAATTCAGAATCTTCGGGGACACGTCATATCAGCGGAGCAGGCGGACAGCTTGATTTCGTATTGGGAGCGTATTTATCAAAGCATGGCAAAAGCTTTATTTGCTGCTCTTCGACAATCAAATCCAAAGACGGCACAATCAAATCCAGAATCTTACCCACTTTGCGTGAGGGAAGTATTGTTACAGCTACAAGAGCTAATGTGCATTATCTTGTTACCGAATACGGCAAAGTAAATCTCAAAGGCTTATCTACATGGGAAAAATGCGAAGCAATCATCTCTGTGGCGCACCCTGATTTTAGAGAAGATTTGATTCAAAAAGCAAAAGAGATGAAAATTTGGCGACAAAGCAATAAGATTTGCTGATTTAATGAGATAATTAAGACAATGGAAAATTGAGAATCTATGCCAATAGCGCAGATTCTCAAATGATTTAGTGATTTAGGCTTGGAACTCTTTTAAAAGTAACTTTTGTGTATCCATAATACTAATACCGCGTTGAAGAACATTTTGAGCAATACTTTTTGCCTCGTCCAAAGAGTGCATCACACAAGTGCCACATTGAAGAGGATTTGCTTCGGGGATTGCTTGAGCATTTAAAATATCATTCATACTTGCTTCCCATGCCCTAAGGACACTATCATCACTAGGTGTGCCAATCACACTCATATAGAATCCTGTCCGACAACCCATTGGCGAAATATCAATAATCTCGGCTTGAGCATCATTCAAATGATCCCGCATAAAACCTGCAAAGAGATGCTCTAAGGTGTGAATGCCTTTTTCAGAGAGAATCTCCTGATTTGGCACACAAAAACGCAAATCAAACACGCTAATCTTATCTCCTTTAGGTGTTTCCATCACCTTCGCAAGCCTCACTGCTGGGGCTGGCATCTTTGTATGATCAACCTTAAAACTATCAAGTAATGGCATAAAAACTCCTTTTTAAAAAATCACGCGCATTATAGCACAAACAAAAGACTTACAAATAGATTCTCTCACACTAAAACGCTTGATTTAGCCGATAAAATCGCGAATATTTTGAGCCAAAAGTTTGAGTAACCTTTCCCTTGCATTATCATACGCCCAAGCGACATGCGGTGTAAGGAGTAGCTTATGGGCGATAGAAGTATCAAGCAAAGGGTGATTAGGCTTCATGGGTTCAGATTCTAAAACATCTGTTGCAAAATACATTTCTTTAGTTTTAAGAATCTCCGCTATGTCTGCTTCATTGACAATACCGCCACGACCGACATTAATCAAAATCGCTTGAGGCTTTAATAATGGTAGATTCTCACGATTAAGCAGATTCTTTGTCTGGTCGTTAAGCGGAGCATGAATCGAAATAATATCATTGGTCGATAAAAGCTCTTTCAGACTTTGTTGCGTATAAGTGCTGTCATTATTTTTCCCACTTGTAGAATAATAATGCACCTTTGCTCCAAAACAACTCACGATTTGCGCAACGCGTTTGCCAATGCTTCCTAAGCCAATAATCCCCCATTTCAAGCCTTCAATCTCGCGTAATCCCTCATTGATATGCACAAAGATTTCACTTTTACACCATTGTCCGCTTTTACAATAATCATCGTAATAACCGATTTGAGCAAGCAGCGATAATGCCATAGTGAGTGTGTGTTGAGCGACTGATGTTGTCGAGTATCCCGCGACATTTTTTACCGCAATACCTCGTTCTTTCGCATACACCAAATCCACATTATTCATACCCGTAGCACTGATACAAATAAGCTTCAAATCTGGTAATTCAGAGAGAATCTCTTTGTCCAAAACGACTTTATTTGTGATGACAATTTCTGCACCTTGACATCGCTCAAGTGTTTGTTCTCGTTTTGTGGAAGGATAGATTGTCAAAGAACCAAGCTTTTCAATCTCGCCTAAATCGCATTTTCCCAATGTGTCTGCATCAAGTATGACTATTTTCATTTCAAATTCCTTTATGGTTTGATTTTGAGAGTATTTGGATATAATAACATCAATTTTATTTTTAGAGGACAAAAATATGCGAAAAAATGCCAAAGTTGTTCAAATATTGCTCGATTCTCTACCATTTATCCGAATCTTTCGCGGGCAAGTTATCGTGATTAAATATGGCGGTGCGGCACAAATCAATCCTGAACTAAAGGAAAAATTTGCACTTGATATTGTAATGATGTATATGTTAGGACTAAAGCCTGTTATCATACATGGTGGAGGCAAACGCATCACACAAATGCTTGAAACGCTCAATATCAAAAGTGAATTTGTCGATGGCTATCGTGTTACTTGTCTAGATTCTATGAAGATTGTTGAAATGGTGCTTAGTGGAGAAATCAATAAAGAGCTTACCGCTTTTTTGAATTTTCACGGAGCAAAGGCAGTCGGTGTAAGCGGCAAAGATGCACATTTACTTGAAGCAGTGGCAAAAGATAATGGCAAATTTGGCTATACCGGACATATCACAAAAGTCAATCCCGAATTTTTACATAATATCATCAATGATAATTTTGTGCCTATTATCGCTCCTATTGCTACGGGTGAAAGCTCCGGACACCCGGGCTATAATATTAACGCCGACATTGCCGCTTGTGAAATCGCCAAAGCACTCAAGGCACAAAAGATTGTTTTTCTTAGTGATATTCAAGGTGTGCTTGATTCTGAAGGGAATCTGTTTTCTTCGCTCACTCCCACAGAGATTCAGACTTTGCAAAATAATGGTGTCATATATGGAGGAATGATTCCCAAACTCCAAGCTTGTGTGGATTGCGTCCAAAATGGTGTCCAAAAGGCTCACATCATTGATGGGCGTGTGGAACATTCTTTGTTGCTAGAGCTTTTCACCACACAAGGCATTGGCACAGAAATTTGCAACGATCAAATCATGCAAGATTAATCCCATGCAGTTAGAATCTTATCATTACAGCATTATTAAGCGTATGTGGCTATGGTTTGAGATGCGTTCTTTAAACAATGATACCAAACAAATCATCACACTGATTTCTGTCATTTTGTTTATGGAAAAAGATCGTTTAGAATCATTACTTGATACGCTTCCTGATATTTTGCGCCCATATCTTAAACCGCATTTGGTGCAAAGGGTTTTTAACCGCATTATTTTAAAGCTCCAAAAATATAAGAAAAATCAGCAAATCTTTATGCAAGATCGCGACAGAATCTTTGACTACCTTGCATCAAATATCCAACTTTATGGCTTAGTGCTTGATATATTTGCCGGCAAAGAAAATGCACCGAATTTAAATATCATTGAACAAATTGTGCGTAAAAAGTTCGATAAAAATTATCAACTTAATCGCACTAACCTGCGATTATTGTCTTATCAAGAAAAATATTGTCAAGTAGAAGAGCCAAAAAATCCACCCACCAAAAAATAAATTTAAATCTTTCAAACCTTAAAAGAATATTAAAGTCCATCTTCTAAAAATCCTTTAAAGGTAACTTTATATTATAATTCTCTACCAAATCTTGAAATTTATTTACCTAAAATTTTGTATTATTTTACGATATATATTAAGGTGTATATACAACTATTTTTAAATAGTCAGGGTCTTATGATTGCAAAACAGATTTAAAATACGGGTGAGCATAAGGCTTTTATCTAATAAATGTTTTATCGCCACTTCTCTTTAATTTTAAATATCAGAAGCCCTTTGTGAGCATTTGGTTGAAGGATATTCTGCCTTTGCACACCCCAAAATATTGTTTTCAATGTGTTTTTATAACATCTCTCAAGTCCTTAAAAACACTTATCAAGAGTTTTTATATTACAAATAAGCAAATTGCACAAGGAGAAACGATGAAAAATCTACTTTTAACTTTAGTAGCTTTTATGATAATTTTTGCAGGTTGCAAATCAAACCAACAATCTCAAAATGCAAATATGAGTCTTCCTGTATCAATGCAAAAGGTTACCCCGCAAGCAGTGAATCTTAGCTTTGAATATCCTGCAAAACTTAAAAGTCTTCAAAGCGCAAATGTTTATGCACGGGTAGAAGGCACATTGACAGAAAAGTATTTTAGGGAAGGGGATATTGTCCAACAAGGGGATAAACTCTTTAAGATTGACCCTACGCGTTACATCACCAAAGTTGATATGGCAAAAGCACAATATGCAAATGCCCAAGCCAACCTCACTAAAGCAACAAAAGACTGGAAAAGGGTAGATAAACTCTACAAACAAGGGGTTTATACCATAGATCAACATGACGAATCTTTGTATAACTATCAATCTGCTCAAGCCAATCTCGCCAATACTAAAGCTGCTCTTGATGATGCCCTGATTGATTTAGGCTATACCGATGTAACGGCTGATTTTACCGGGCGCACAAGTATGAGGAATTACGATGTAGGCGCGCTCGTGGGCAGAAGCGGGGGCAATGATATTTTGACTACTATCACGCAGCTAAGTCCTATTTATGCAGAATTTTCTATCCCTAACAATGACTTTTATTATATGAGAGGGCTAAATAAAGAAAATATCCAAGTAGAATTCATATTGGGCAATGGCAAAAAATATGATCATATAGGGAAAATGGATTTTCTTGATAGTGTTTTAGATCCCCAAACCCTTTCAATCAAAGCACGCGCAATTGTCGATAACAACGACTATAAGCTTTTGCCTAATGAATTTGTTCGTGTGCGATTACAAGGTTTTGAAGCTCAAAATGGAATAGCAATTCCGCAAAGTGCATTGATGCAAGATGCACAAGGAAGCTATGTCTTTGTCGCACAAGATGGTAAAGCCGCTACTGCACGCGTTACATTAGGACAATCACTCAAAAACAACCAGATTCTCGTAATGAGTGGATTAAAATCTGGAGATATTCTTATCACAAGTGGTTTATCCAAACTTCGTGCAGGAATGGGCGTAGTCAATGCAAACTCCAACCCAAACACTAAAAATGACAATCAAAAAAGCGACTCTCAAACAAAAAATCAGCAGGCACAATAGGGGGAAAAGATGATTTCTAAATTCTTTATTAATCGCCCTGTGTTTGCGATGGTGATTTCTATCATCATCACACTTGTAGGGACAATCTCTATATGGGTTTTACCTGTAGAAGAATATCCTCAAGTAGTGCCTGTGCAAGTGGTTGTGCAAGCGACTTATAATGGTGCAAGTGCAGAGGTTATTGCAAACACCGTAGCAAGCGTGTTAGAAGATTCTATCAATGGTGTGGAAGGTATGCTTTATATGCAAAGCTCCTCTTCATCAGCAGGAAGTCTTAGTATCAATGTGTATTTTTCTAATGACACCGATCCTGATATGGCAACCGTCAATGTCAATAACCGCGTGCAGTCCGCCTTGAGCCAGCTTCCCTATGAAGTCCAAAGGCTCGGTGTAACGGTGCGCAAAAGATCTTCTACCATTCTTACCGTTTATGCCCTACTATCAGAAAACCCAGCGCATGATGAAATTTTCGTCGCAAATTATGGAATCCTCAATGTTATCAATGAGCTTAAAAGAGTGCCAGGTGTAGGTGATATAACAAATTTTGGACAAAAAGACTACTCTATGCGGATTTGGCTCGATATTGACAAGCTTTCTGCAAACAACATTACACCCGCTGAAGTTGCAAACCTCATCACAGAGCAAAACTCCCAATTTGCAGTAGGTTATTTTGGACAAGAGCCTGTCAGAAATGATTTGGTTTTTACCTACACGGTAACGACGCAAGGACGATTCGTAAGTCCTGAAGAATTTGGCAATATCATTTTACGCGCTAATCCCGATGGCTCATCTCTCCGATTGAAAAATGTCGCGAGAATCGAGCTAGGGGCAAAAGATTACAGCGTAAGCCCAAAATTTAACGGCAAACCCGCCTCTGCATTTGGTATCAATCTCCAGCCCGGGGCAAATGCCCTTGATGTGGCTGAAAATGTCGAAAAAAGAATGCAAGAGCTTGCAAAAGATTTCCCCGAAGGTATGCAATACAGAATCGCCAAAGATTCAACAGAATTTGTAAAAATATCAATCAAAGAAGTTGTCAAAACTTTCATTGAAGCTATTGTGCTAGTAGTAATCATCATTTACTTCTTCTTACAAAATTTCCGTGCGACAATTATCCCTGTGATTGCTATCCCTGTTTCTATTATCGGTGCATTTGGTGGTATGTATGCGCTAGGATTCTCTATCAATCTTCTTACGCTTTTTGGACTCGTTCTTGCGATTGGGATTGTGGTAGATGATGCAATCATCGTGATAGAAAATGTCGAACGCATCATTCATAATGAAAAACTCCCCGTGAAAGAAGCGACAATCAAAGCAATGAATGAGATTCAAGGTCCTATCATTGCCATTGTGCTTGTGCTTTGCTCTGTGTTTATTCCTGTGGCATTTATCGGTGGTTTTGCAGGAGCAATTTATAAGCAGTTTGCTATTACCATTGTGATTTCAGTGATCATCTCTGGTTTTATTGCTTTGACTTTAACACCAGCTTTGTGTGTTTCGATTCTTAAAACAAAAGAACCCAAACCATTCTATGCAGTGAAACGATTTAATGATTTCTTTGATTGGCTCACACATAAATTTAGCGATCAAATTGCACGTGCTTTAAAGCGAGGGACGGCTTTACTCTTAGTGTTTGTAGCTATCATAGGAGCAAGCTATGGACTTCTAAAAACATTACCTTCCGGACTTGTCCCTGCTGAAGACAAAGGTGAATTGCTCGTATTCTATCAACTCCCTCCTGCTAGCGCACTTTCACGCACAGCTAGTGTGGCTGATGGAATCTGGGAATTCTTAGGAAGCAATCCTAATGTCAAGCAAGCGATGCTCATACCCGGCTTTGATATGTTAGCAAGCGCACAACGCACAAGCGGCGGAGCAGCATTCATTACATTAGAAGATTGGGATAAGCGTAAAAAAGCAGAGCAAGGCTCTTTTGCACTAGCTCAAAGCTTTATGGGCTATCTCAATCAAAAATTTGATGCTTTCATTTTAGCTCTGAATCCTCCTGCTATTATGGGCTTAGGACTTGCAGGAGGTTTTGAAATCTATGTCCAAGACAGAAGTGGCGGGACAATCCAACAATTAGAATCTTATGCTAATGCCTTAGCTGCTGCTGCAAATCAAAGACCAGAGCTTACAAGTGTGCGAAATATGCTTAGCACAAATATTCCGCAATATTATATCACGCTTGATAGAGATAAAGCAAAAGCCTTAGGAGTAAGTGTCAATGATGTTTTCACGACCTTACAAAGCACTTTTGGGAAATATTATGTCAATGACTTTAATCTCTATGGCAAAACTTACCAAGTCAATGTCCAAGCTGAATCCCGCTTTAGAGAATCTCCGGAAGATTTAAGCCAAGTGTTTGTCAAATCTTCCAATGGAAACTTTATCCCTATCAGCACACTCGTAACATTTGAACGAATCGTAGGTGCGGATATTATCGAACGATTCAACCTCTTTAATGGAGCAAAAGTAATGGGTGAAGCGCAACAAGGCTATTCAAGCGGTGATGCACTCAAAGCAATTGAAGAAGTCGCTAAAGAAGTCTTACCCGAAGGCTACACGATTGCTTATTCAAGTATGAGCTACCAAGAAAAGGCGAGCAGCAGCACAGGAGCATTAGCATTTGTGTTTGGGCTTATTTTCGTATTCTTGATTCTCGCTGCTCAATACGAACGATGGCTCATGCCTTTAGCAGTGCTTACAGCTGTGCCTTTTGCATTGTTTGGCGCACTTTTGGCAACTTATATTCGGGGATTAAATAACGACATTTATTTCCAAATCGGACTCATCACGCTCATTGCACTTGCAGCAAAAAATGCAATTTTGATTATTGAGTTTGCCCAACAGCTCAAAGAACAAGAGGGTAAAAGTATTGTAGATGCTGCTATCCATGCGGCAAGGCTAAGATTCCGACCGATTATGATGACCTCATTGGCTTTCTCTATCGGGGTTTTACCCTTAGCACTAAGTAGTGGGGCGGGTTCAGCATCAAGACATGCTATCGGCACTGGGGTTATTGGGGGAATGCTTGCTGCGACCTTTATCGCGATATTCTTTATCCCTCTGTTTTGGACATTCTTTGCACGACTAAGTGATTGGCTCAAATCAAAACGATCATAGAATCTACACAATCCCTTGACTCATTGCGCTAAGGGATTGGATTCTCTCTTCTAAGCTAGGGTGCGTGGCAAACACACCTTTAAAGCCCGAGAGAAAAAACATATGCGAACAAGCCTTTGCTTTGGCTTTGTGAGCCTAAATCACGTGTGTAAGCCAATAAAGCACCACGGCACGAATGACAATAAAAAGATAAACCAAAAAATGGAATCCAACCAAAAGTTATAAAAAAATAAGATTACATTATCTCCAAATTGATTCCAAAAATCAAAATGCGCATTATCTAAGGTTATCCCGCATATTTTAAAAAAATTTACTATAGAGCTTAATACAGATTCCATTATCACTCCTTGTTAGCTCTTTTAAAGTTATTGTGCTTTATTATATTTTGGTTTGGCATTTTAAAAACACAGAATCTAAGATTCTGCAATTAAAACTGCACTTTAAGCTGATTATATAAACTCCCTCTTATATCACAAAAAATCACAGCCATCTGCTAAATCCAAATCCAAACTCTAAACCAATCATCGCTTGTAAGGCTTGGGGATAGGTGCTTGAAACACCATAGCGGTTTTTGGCCATTGAGCGGGCAGCATCAAGATGAGTGAAACTCAAATGAAGCTTTGCATATAGCCCATAGAGCTTGTTTTTATGTAATCCTATAAAAGCTTGTATGTGATGATTATTGGGCTTAAGACTTACATAATCACTAGATTCATAAGCAAACTCATCGGGGCTATAACGAGCAGGATAATAATGAAATCCATACACGCCATATTGATAAGAAGCCCCATACTCAAAGGCGAGATTATTGCGTAGCATATATGAGCCACTTAGCCCAAGCCCGAGTGTGAAAAGCGTAGAACTTGGCACGCTGTATTTTTGATCAAAAAACAAGGATTGAGCCCCTACTACAATGCCTAGAAAGAATGGATTATGTGTCTCACTTTTAAGATTCTTAGCAAAGAATAAAGTCGTATCAATGTATCCGCTAAAGGCGTTAAACGAATCTTTATCATAGGCAATTACCTCATTTTGCGCGTTTTTGACATGAGCATTAAGCAAATTGAGATTGAGATTCCAAGTAAAGCCATATTGAGGGTTGTATCGAGAAAAAAGTGTGCTGATGCCCGCACCTTGTAACGCTATATCATGCAAAGAAGTGTTATGCACTCCCGCTAATGCTCCCAAGCCTATCTTATAATCACTGCATTTGTCTTCATCACAGCGATATTCTGCCTTTAGGAGAGATAAACCCACGAAACATACAATCAAGATTCTGTGCAATTTAACTCCCTACTTAAAAATTACCATAATAAAATGATAATAGCTATTATAAACTTATAAAATACCAAAATCACTTAATTGCTTTATAGCAATAGGATTGTTAGAAAATTATTTGCACCTGATGAATAAAAAATAAAACCAAAAAGAATTTCGTTAGATTCTAAACTAGAATCTAACGCTTGAGATTGATTGCTTCTTTGACTAAATCATCGCCTGTGGTGAATGCTTTGGCGTTCATCGAATAACCCCTTTGCATAACGATAAGCTCTGTCAAAGCATTTCCCACATCAACATTACTTGTCTCCAAATGTTTGTATAATACCGAACCATACTTGAGATTTAATCCGTCCCAGCCTAGAATCGGACGCCCACTCACGGTATGAGCATCGCCATTAACAACCATTTCAGTCATTTCGAAAAGATTCCCACCGACTTTCTTTAAGCCTTGATCATTGACAAATGCAGCGATACCAACGCGTCCCATAGGCTCATACGCACCATTATCAAACGCTAAAAAGATAATGCCATCTCTATCGATTCTCACATCTCTCAAATGCCCCTCTGCGCGTCCATCTTGATCTTTACTTAATAATTCAGAATCCCGATAGACAAAATTTGAACTTTGAGAATCTTTTGCACCTGCAATATTGTATTGCAATGTTTTATCACCAAATATCAGCTCCACAGGCTCTGCTTCAGGTTTGCCCTCTGCATCAAAAGAGATATTATGAATCACATAATCCGGGCTTACCATAATCTCCCCGTGTTGGTCAAACACCGCAGAGCGCACTTCCCATTGTTCTTTTGTCGGTGGATTCCCTTCAGAATCTCCCGAAGATACCATAAAATACCGACTTTGCACGAGGAATTTTTTACCGCTTTCATCATAAATCTCAACATTGGTTTGATAACTCGGCATTTGGATAAATTCACTATGAAAACTATCGCCTCTAAGTGCTTGCCAACCGACAGAGTCAAGCTTTGGATCACTTGAACCACTACTCACGATTTTGCGATAAAGCTTGCCCTCATAGCTCACAATATCATCGACTTGATAAGTCGTATTGCTTTCATAGGCAGGGGGCATACTTTTTTCTGCTGAGCCTATTTCTTCCCAATTTCCCTCATTGATAGGATTATTACCAGCTTCATCAATCCTGCGATAAATTTTACCCTCATACTCAACCACATCGCCCTCAAAATAAGTTGCATTTTCACTCCATTGGAGCAAAGCCCCCGTATCGAGAATCTTCCAATTTTCTTGGTCCAAAAAGGGATCTTCACTTTTACCTAGCTCACCGGTGCGTAAAAATACTACGCCTTTATATTGCACAATTGCGTTTGTATCATAAGCTTTATTAGCATTGAAATTCACCCCTATACCGCTTTTAAAATGATCGTTTTTACCTTTGAATCCAAGCTTTTCAAACAAACTCCCCCCAAGCTCAATATCAAGATTCTTATAGGAATTATTGCGGATTTCTAAGCTCACCTTTTCGCCGACTTTCCCATCAATATCTTTACTAAGCTCCAAGTCAAGCCCTAACTGTTCACGAAGCAATTCTTTAAGCTCATTAAATGTCCTAAATTCACCTGCTTCTACGCCTCCTTGTCCGTATTTAAAACTAACGACTTCTTTTTTACCCTCTTTATTTAAAATAATCTTTGCTTCATTATAGCTCGGAGTATTGAGCGGTGTGTCATCGGTGGCAAAAGCATTCATATCGGTATTCATAAAACGCTCTTCATCGAAGCTCCCATCGGGCTTTTTGAAAAATATCGAAGCAGAAATTACATTTTCATTTTTATTGAGATTTGTTGTAATATCAAGCTTAGTCGTCAAAACCGGGCGATAGTAGAGATTTTGAGGAATATACATCGGTGTCAATTTACCCGAAGAAAGTGCTTGTGTGTCGATTTCCTCATCTTTATTAGAAGTATAAATCCCCTCTTGAATCTTGCCAAGATTCACACCATATAAATAATACCCGCTTGAATTGACAATATACCCCTCACCATCACGCAAAAACGAGCCATCACGCGTAAAATAATTTTTTTGCTTTTTCTCATAGCCATCGTCTTTGATTTCAAACGAACCGCTTTTTTGCTCACCGACAACAAACCAACCCTTGCCCTCATAAGCCACATGAAACTCACCATCACTTGACTTATAGCTCCCGCTCTTTGTGGAGATTCCATTGCTGGATTTGGTCGCTCCATAATTCATATCGTTATTGATTGGAGAATTGGAATTAAGCGTGTCCATATTAGCCGTGAAAAGACTTTCAAATTGCGGTTGATTCTCTCGATAACCAATCGTATTCACATTGGCAATATTATTAGAGATAGAATCAAGCCCAAATTGATGCGTTTTGATTCCACTGAAAGAATTTACCATTGTTCCATTCATAGATTGTGATCCTTGTTGTAAAACTCAATCGCACTATCAAGAGGCAAAATCATATCGCCCATACGAAGCATAGGTATGCCTTTATCAAAGATGATGCTTTGCACTTCACCTCGCCCTACTCGCGCAGTGTGATATTGTTTGGTCTGCTCATCAAGATTATATTCTGCTCGAATATTATAAGTGCCATCATCGACTTGCTTGCCTTGCTCACTTATTGTATCCCACACAAATTCCAAATACCCACTTTGATTCGCCCGATCTTTGAGCGAAATGCTTTTGACCATTTCGTTATTACTATTAAAAATATAAATCATTGGATCGCCCTTTTGAGGATCGATTTTTTGATCAAAATAAATAGAGAATTTCACGGGTTTATTTTTTTCCACATTCACACCAAACACATCGGTTTCTGCGACCTTACCAATCATTGAGACGGTGTTTAAGGCGTTGAGTTGAGCGGTGGCGACATTTGATCTTGCAGTATCTTGCATACCTTGATTTAATGCCTCCAAAGATTCTTTCATCTGTGCTTGAAACTCTTTAAGCTCTTTATTCGTTTCTTGTGTGCTTTTCATCGCTTCGGCGACTTCAACCATCGTCTTTTTATTTTGCTCTTGCATTTCTACTTGCGTAAGTTGCGCTGTTTGGGTAATAATCTTATCAGTCTCCATTGGGGCAGTAGGGTCTTGATTCTTAAGCTGTTCCAAGAATAAACGCATAAACGCATCATTATCAAGTTCATTAATATTGCGCACTTTTTCTTTTTCTTTGGCAATTTTTGCCGCGCTTCCTGTTACCTCTCCTAAATCAATCGCCATTTTCAGCTCTCCTTATTTAAGCATATTTGGGCAATACGATATTCATCGTATCAATTCTTTCATTTTGAGAATCTTCTAAGCTATTTTTGTTCCCTTCTTGCGATGAGGAATCATTTGCAGAAGTATGTTGTTGCGATGAATCTTTACTCCCACCGCCATTTCCTCCCTCACTAGAAGTAAAACTCAAATCGACATTATCAAACCCCATTTGATTGAGATTGTTTTTAAAATCTACTTGATTTTGCAAGAACAATCCCATTGCAGTAGAGTTTGAAACCACTTGAATGTGCAAATCCTTGCCCTTCTTGGAAATCGTAACTTCCAACGCCCCAAGATTCTGTGGATTAAGCTCCATTGAGAGCTTCGTAATCGGTGGCTTATAATTTAACACCTCTTCTTTGAGTGATTGGGCAAAATTACGCACAGATTCTCGTGCAAGATGCGAACGATACAGAATCTGTGTGCGCTGTGTATTTTGCGTGCTTACACTTTCTTGAAATGAAGCTTTGGAGCTATTTGATTGAGCCTTTGTCTCTTTAGTCTCTTGTGTTTTTTCTCCTCGTGTGTTTGCCTCTTTTTTATTCTCACGCAAGATTTCTTCAAAGGATTGTGGTTCTAGCTCTTCCTCACCCAAAAGCGCATTTGCCAATGTCGCACTACTTGCACTTAAAGACTTTTCTGTTTTTTGCTCACTTGCTTTATAAGCATCTTTGAGATTCTTACCACTTTGATTCTTAGACTTTTGATCCTTTTTGCTCAATTCCTTGACCTTACCTGTTTCAGTAGCAACTAATGTCTCCAAAAGGCTATCTCTTGCATTTTTTGTCTGCATCTTGCCCTGTGAAGAGAGTTTAGGCGCAGTCTTTGGCTCGGATTCTAGAATCTGTTCTTCAAAGTCCATATCCTCAACATCTGCAATCGCCTCTTGAGAATCTTGCACTATAGATTTAGGCTCTCTAATCACTTCACCATTCTTTTTAGCTGCATTTATTGCACTTGCCTGTTCGAGTTGAGGCGATTTTTGCTCATTTTTTTCTCCTTGAGCGACTTTTGTAGTGAGAGATGATTTTTGCTCTTTAGGTTTTTGTGCTGTTTTTGATACCTTTTTACCTTTTTTTGTTTTGGGCAGATTCTCATCAGAATCAATATTCACATCTTTTTCGCTCACTTGACTTTTAAGGCTTTCTTTCTCTGTGCGCACACTTTCTTTGATACCTTGCGCAATGCGTCCTTTTGAATCTTGACTGACAGATTCTAAAACTTCCCCTTGCGCGAGATTCTGCATATCTTTAGCTATGCGTGTAGCCTCTGTCTCACTCACACGCTTTTGTGCTGATTGCTCATTCAAAACCTTCGCATTTTGGGGTGCATCTTTACTCTTTAGAGTATCTTCAAGGACTTGAGAAGAAGCTTTGTCTTTGCCTATTTTTACAGAATCTTTATCCGATCGGGGGTCTGTCCTTTAGAGAAACTTTTGCGTCAGCTGTGTCATTGTCTGATTTTTTTTCAGGATACACATTTGAAATTTTGCTCGTGATATTTTTAGGTTTTTTTACTCCTCTTTGGACAATCGCAATGCGATCGGTATTGTTTTCATATTCGTAATTAATCGCTTCTTTTGCTGAAGCTGGAATCGTGCGAGGCTTTTGCACAGGTGCGCTTTGTTGGGCTTCTTCTTGTGCTAAAAGTGTTTGGATTACAGGATTCTTAGTCGTTTCAGGGAGACCTTGAGCAGTAATTTTAGTCGGGTTTAATCCCTTTGCTTGAGCCAAAGACTGCACATCTGCAAGTGTCTTTTCACCTTCAGTTTCAATCTTTTGCGCTGCTACCGGAGAAGGCATAGACTGAATCACAGGCGTTCTTGCTGCAGATGCAGGCAAAGGTGATGTGTCTTTAGCAACACCACCTTTTTGTGCATTCTCCGTCTTGCCTAAAGATGCAGAAGCCAATGCTTGAAGCAATGGATTCTCTTCAGCCTTGAGATTTTCTTGCGATGCTTTAGCGATTTTATCTTGCAAACCGATTCGAGAATCTTTACTCGAAGTATCTTTGACTTCAAAAGGTGTGGAAGATAAGGACGATGTTTTTGATGTCTTCTCACTCTCTTTACTCAATGTCGGAAGTGTGTTGCTTGATTTTTCATCATTTAAAGCCTTTGATTTATGAGCCTCTTCACTCAAGAGATTCTCAAATCGGCTATCTTGGTCTTTAGATAATACAGACTTCTTATCCCCAATCACAGAATCTTTAGGGTTCATAATAGGGGTATTTTGCACAGCAGTATCAATCATCTTTAACTCCTCTAATAGATTTTTCTTTTGCATTAGACAAGCAAAATATATTCCTAAAATAAAGAGTAATGATTTTATGGCACAAATAAATCAACCACTTCTCGATTGCAAGTTTCAAGGGGATTAAGACACGGCGCATAGTCCTTTTCTATCCTCGTTCCAAACTGCCAATCAGAGGATTTTATATGACAACCACTCATAAGTAACAACAAAAATAAGGATAAGATTCTTGCAAACATTTATAACCTCCATAGAGATTTAAACAATAAAACAATCATGATATTACTCACTCAAAGCTTATGTCTATCATAAGATTCGCAAATACGCATCACTTTTATGCTATAATCCATACACAAGGAGACTTATGTATCGCATTATCACTCACATTGCCTTTGTGATTTTACTATCACACACATTTTTTTCGAAACTCTCTGCAAAAAGCGGATTTGAAATTTATGGTGATGTGATGCAGGTTTTGCCAGTCGCAATGATGGCATACAGCTGGTATTTGAAGGATTATCAAGGCATCAAAGAGCAAGCAATCGGTGCGGGCGTAACGCTCGTTAGCACACATATTATCAAAGAAGGCTTTGTGATTCTCTCGCGTTCTCACCCGAGCTATGCGCGCATATCCCAACGCCCCAATAATGGCAGTTTCAATGGATTCCCCTCTGGACATACTTCATGGACTTTTTCATCAGTGGGATTCTCTCTCAAACGTTATGGCTGGAAGCTCGCCTTACCCACAGGGATTATCGCCACTTCTGTGGGTATAAGCAGAATCTATGCCGAGCGACACACCACTACACAAGTGATCGCCGGAGCGATTCTCGGATTTGGCACTTCTTATCTGATTGCTTCAAAATACCAAAATCCCACGCAAAACATCAGCTTTTATACGGATAAAGCCTTTGATGGCACGCCAAGCTACCATTTTCAGTTTATAAAGCGATTTTAAACTAGTGTTGATTAGCCCTAAGCTTAATCATCTCATAAACTAAAGAAGAGCGATTCTTATGAGTGAGAAAATCAGGATTGATCTTTTGATGCTCTTGTGCGGGAAGAACGACAAGAATCTTGCCCGGGTGGGTTAAGTCTTTCCTCTGATAAAACATTTCTTGAAACTTAGCAATACTTACTCTCATATTACCAAAACTAGGGTCAGCCAAATACACAAATTGAGAATCTTGCCCTTTATAAACGCTAAAATGCTCCATATCGCGGACATTGACATAAATAATCACCGGAACTTTAAGCCTTGCAAGAGATTGTAAATCTAACGCCAACCCTGCAGTTTTAAAACCTTTTTGCTGGGCAAAATATGCCAAATCCGTAAAAGAAAACGACACCTTTTCTCGCAATTTTTCATCAGATTCTATGCGCTCTTTTTGTGTAATATCAATACCCTTTGAAATCAATATCGAATCCAAAATATCCCTCTCGCTCACATCTTGCCCATAATAATAAGTCAAAATTGTCGAAAGCGAAGCACTCCCGCAACTATAATCATACTGCTGTTTAGCGAGATTTTTATCTTTAAATTCCGCCCACGAAGTAACGCCTTTTTGTAACATCATAGATTCGTTGTGCATATAGACATCACTAAGGCACATGCCACACAAAAGCCCCCACACAAATAAAAAACGCATCAGATTCTGTAAGAAAGTGTAAGATTAATAGCATTACTAGAATAAGTATGCGTATCTAATCGCTCTATATCTGCAAAGAAAATAAGTTTTGTTTTAATCTCATAAGCCATACCAAACATATACCCCACTGACGAACCCGCCGAGCCGACTACGACATCATTGAGACGATCTTTTGTTTGATATTGATAACGCACACCAGCATTTAAAGAAACATAGGGATTAACCGCAAAATAAACCATAGGACTAAGAGAAAAAATATCTGCATCATTGATTTTCGCTTCCTCAAATCGCTTTGGGAGATTCAGTCTAAAACTGCCTTGTAGCAAGAAAACGATAGGATCGACCGTGTAAAAAGTTGTCGCAAAGAGTGAATAGCCTTTTGCATATTGCAGATGCTTTTTTGTAGCAGAAAAATAAGTCTGATCTACAATATCAGCACTCCCACCGACAAGTAAAGCAGGGAGTTTTCCCTCCTTTTTCGCCTCCACAAGGAATCCAAAATTTAGTGAGCCAAAATCCCCATGGCTTTGCTGACTAAAGATTCCATTATTTTCTGCATAACTATTTTGCCAAAAGGCATTCAATGTGCTAAATAACTCCACGCGTTTAGAGATGCCATATCGCGCATTAAGTGAGAAATTTAAATAATCTTGATTAATATTTTCATATCCTGCAAAAGGGATAGAGATATAAGAACCATCTGGCATTTGAAAAGGAATAGGACTTAGGGAAAAGTTTTTACGCTGTAAATTGATATAAGAAAATGAGCCAAGAATCTTGAATTGATGCTTAGGAGTGAATATCTCATCGACACTCACGGGCTTCGCATAAAGGATAAAAGGCAAACATAAAAGCAAGATTCTAAATTTTTGCATTAACACTCTCTTTTCAATTTTCATTAAATTAAATACCAAATCCCCATAGACACTTTTAAAGCCTAAAAGCATCTATGGATTCTCATCTAAAAACCAAACCCTAGCTCAAGCCCTGCCGTGTAACTCCTACTTTGTGGATAATATGCGATATTATTGGCAACATCATTCAAAGACTGATATTTGAGATTTGCTTTCATATAATAATGCACATTCTGTGTAATATCATAGGCAAAGCCTAGACTACCACGCAAGGTATAGCCACCTTGCGCCCTGATACGAGAACTAGAAATGCCATAAATCCCATAAAACCCATCAAAAACATAGTCATAGCCTAAGCTGTATTCGATACGAAGCTTTGAGCTTTTCCTTACTATTCCATCAAGTTCTAATCCGACTTGATGAACAATCGTTTTAATACCATTATCTGAAGAATAGTGAGAAATCGCATTGTTCAATGTATAGACAACATTAAGATACAAGGGGCGATGAGATGTGAGGAGATTCACCCCTACCTTGGGACGCGCTTCAACAAACATTGCGGTGTTTTTATCAAAATCCCTCCCCATAAGTGTAAGAGATTTGCTAGAAGCGTTGCTTTTTGCTGCACCTGCATGACCTGCAATGACAAACTGAAAGCGTCCTTTTGGAGTAGCACCTCGATACTCAAGATTAAGATAGCCTCCATAGTTTCTTATATCATCTTCCGCTTGGTAGGCGGCATAAATGCCACCCACACCGATTCTAAACCTATCCTGACAAGATTCGCAAATCTCGCAACTTGACGGATCACTTGCACACATTGCACCGATAATATATCCTGCTGCAAACGACATTAAACCTCCTTAAGATTTTCGGCAAGTTTTATCGCCGCCAAATTTTCCAACCTTTAACCCATTTATAAACATCTTTACCTACTTCCATAAGAACAGCTGTTGCTATTGTGGTAGCGACAAATCCCTCCCCCTGTGTCAAAGCCATTTCTTCATCTGAAAGTGTGATGACATTGACATCAGAAGAATCAAATAAAAATGCCATTTCTGCTTGTGTCAAAGCTGTGTTTTGCATACTTGGAGATTGAATCTTTATAGATTCTGTCGCACATAATGAACTTGTCCCTAAAGTCAAACTTAATACAAAAACTGAAAAAATCTTCTTCATAAAAAACCTCCTAAAACAAAAATTTTATTCTTAAAAATTCATTTAGCTTATAAGTATTTTTACTTAAAAACTAAACTTTATTTATAAGAATGATTATTATACTAATTAAAACTTAAATGATATTTAATAATGATTATTATTGATTGATATTAAATACTATAAAGAATCTATGAGTATTTTGTATCACAAAAACATCTCATAGATTCTAAATTTTAGATTCTAAAAACCAAACCCTAGCTCAAGCCCTGCTGTGTAACTCCTACTTTGTGGATAATATGCGATATTATTGGCAACATCATTCAAAGACTGATATTTGAGATTTGCTTTCATATAACAATGCACATTCTGTGTAATATCATAGGCAAAGCCTAGACTACCACGCAAAGCATAGCCTCCATTAAGCTTTAAAGTAGTATAGGAATTATCATAAGACCCCCCAACGACATAATCATAACCTACGCCATATTCGATACGAAACTTTTCGCTTTGCCTTACTATCCCATCAAGATCTAATCCGACTTGATGGATATATGTCCTAATTCCATCATCTAAATCCATATGAGAACGAGTGCCATCAAATGTATAGGCGATATTAAGATACAAGGGGCGATGAGGTGTGAGGAGATTCACCCCTACCTTGGGACGCAGCTCGACAAACACCGAAGTGTTTTTATCAAAATCCCTCCCCATAAGCGTAAGAGATTTGTTGGAGGCATTACTTTTTGCTAGCCCTGTGCGACTGATACCGACAAATTGGAATCGAGCATTAGGAGTAACGCCTTTAACTTCAAGATTCAAATAACCTCCATAATTCCCTATATCATTTTGCGTCTGATAGTTCGCATACATACCGCCTATGCCTACTCTTACCCAACTTTGGCAAGATTCGCAAATATGGCAGTCGATTGTATTGCCTGCACATGCTAACATTATCCCGGCACAAGCACTAGCAAAACTAACCAAAAACATTCAATGCTCCTTAATTGATCAATTAAAAGGGAGCTTTGCCACTCGCTGTAAATCGACATCCTTTCCCGCCTGTCAATCTACAAAAACCCCATTTAACCGCACCTATACCAGCACTTACAGCAAAACTAGCAGCAAGTGTCGCAAAGAATCCCTCCCCCTGTGTCAAAGCCATTTCTTCATCTGAAAGTGTGATGACATTCACATCAGAAGAATCAAATAAAAATGCCATTTCTGCTTGAGTCAAAGCTGTGTTTTACATACTTGGAGATTGAATCTTTATAGATTCTGTCGCACATAATGAACTTGTCCCTAAAGTCAAACTTAATACAAAAACTGAAAAAATCTTCTTCATTAAAATCTCCTATAAACAAAAATTTTATTCTTAAAAAATTCATTTAGCTTATAAGTATTTTTACTTAAAAACTAAACTTTATTTATAAGAATGATTATTATACTAATTAAAACTTAAATGATATTTAATAAATTTTATTAAATAAAATGATTAATGATTTTTAGGGATTTCTGTGCGAGATATTTAAGTGGATTTAGATATTTTAATGCAAATTTAAAGAGCCAAAATAAACTCTAGCCTTTGTTATAAGGCTAAAGAACTAAGGGAATATTTGAAAAATTGTGCAAATGTGAAACCATATTTTAAGAGATAAATTTATCTCGTAAATTGAATTTATCTAAAGAAGCTTATTTAAGCACCTTAGGCAATGTAATGCCTCTTTGCCCTTGATATTTGCCTTTTTTATCTTTATAGCTCACTTCACACGCTTCATCTCCTTCTAAAAAAAGCACTTGAGCAATGCCCTCATTAGCATAAATCTTAGCCGGTAAAGGCGTGGTGTTGCTGATTTCAATCGTGATATGTCCTTCAAACTCTGGCTCAAAGGGTGTTACATTGACGATAATCCCACATCTTGCATAAGTGCTTTTTCCTAGACAAATCGCCAAAACATTGCGCGGGATTCTAAAATATTCCATTGTGCGAGCAAGAGCGAAAGAATTTGGAGGCACGAGACAATAGCCACTTTCTGCAGCATCGACTTCTATGACATTTTTTTCATCGAAACTTTTAGGATCGACAAGTGTTGCACCGATATTAGTAAAAATCATAAATTCATTGCCCACGCGAATATCATAACCATAGCTAGACAAACCATAACTCACGACATTTTTCCCTATTTGTTTCTCGCAAAAAGGCTCTATCATACCCTTTTGTCCCATTTCTCTAATCCATTTATCCGACTTCAACCCCATTTTTTACCTCACTTTAGCAAAATTACTAATGACTATTTTTTGAAAATATGGTATTATAGCGCAATTTATTTTAGAAATTTTCAAAAAGGTCGCCCAATGAATCTACAAGAAATCAAAAAGATTATGGAGCTTTTCGACAATAGCGATATAGCCAAATTCAGCATCAAGCAAGAAAATTTTGAGCTTAAGCTGCAAAAAGCCGGTGCAAACACGCAAATCACCACTATCCCTGCAACTCAAATGCAAAATGCCCCTGTCGCTTCAATCCCTGCAAGTGCGCCATCTCCGACACCAGATATAACTCCTGCAAACACACCTTCTAAAGGTGCAGAAGGGCATTTCATCACTTCTCCTATGGTGGGGACATTCTATCGTTCTCCATCACCCGGAGCTGCACCTTATATCAATGTAGGCGATAAAGTAAAGAAGGGTCAGACGGTTGGCATCATTGAAGCAATGAAAATTATGAATGAAATTGAGGCTGAATTTGATTGCAAGATTGTTGCTATTGAGGTAAATGACGGACAACCTGTCGAATTTAGCACAAATCTTATCAAAGTCGAAAAACTCTAATTTATGTTTAGGATAATGCAAAATGAGCACATCAGTTCAAACCAAAAAAATTGAAAAAATCTTGATTGCAAATCGTGGAGAAATCACACTCCGAGCAATCAGAACAATCCAAGAAATGGGCAAACAAGCCATTGCAATTTATTCGACAGCAGATAAAGATGCTTATTACCTTGATGTTGCTGATGCAAAAATTTGTGTAGGTGGTGATAAATCGAGTGAAAGTTACCTTAACATACCCGCTATTATGACTGCAGCAGAGCTTGTAAAAGCTGATGCGATTTTCCCCGGATATGGGTTTTTAAGCGAAAATCAAAATTTTGTTGAAATTTGCTCACATCACGGAATCGAATTTATCGGACCAACCGCTGATGTAATGATTCTTATGAGTGATAAATCAAAAGCAAAAGATGTGATGAAAGAAGCAGGTGTGCCTGTCATCTTAGGCAGTGATGGAGCTTTAAAAAATTACAAAGAAGCTGAAAAAATTGCCAAAGAAATTGGTTATCCTGTGATTCTTAAAGCTGCTGCAGGTGGTGGTGGTAGAGGTATGCGTGTCGTTGAAAAACCAGAAATGCTTAAAAATCTCTACCTTGCTGCAGAATCTGAAGCAGTAAGTGCATTCGGTGATGGCACAATTTATATGGAAAAATTTATCCGTAATCCCAAACACATTGAAGTGCAGATTCTCGCAGACAAACACGGCAATGTGCTTCATATTGGCGAAAGGGATTGTTCTTTGCAACGCAGACAACAAAAACTTATCGAAGAATCGCCAGCAGTTGTCCTTAAACCCGAAGTGCGCAAACGATTACTTGAGACTGCTGTCAAAGCTGCACAATATATCCATTATGTGGGAGCGGGCACTTTTGAATTTTTACTTGATGCAAATTATGAAGATTTTTACTTTATGGAAATGAACACGCGTTTGCAAGTAGAACATACTGTGAGCGAAATGATTAGCGGTCTTGACTTAGTCGAGTGGATGATACGCATCGCAGAAGGTGAAAAACTTCCCTCTCAAGAAAGTATTAACTTTAAAGGGCATTCTATTGAATGCCGTATCACAGCAGAAGATCCCGAGAAATTCTACCCATGTCCTGGTAAAATCACGCGATGGATCGCACCGGGAGGTGCAAATGTGAGACTAGACACGCACGCTTATAGCGGATACACCGTGCCTATGCACTACGATTCTATGATTGGCAAACTCATTGTGTGGGGAGCTGACAGACAACAAGCTATTAATCGTATGCACCGAGCTTTGAAAGAATTTTGTATCGAAGGCATTAAAACAACTATCCCTTTTCACATTAAGATGATGAAAAATCAAGATTTCCTTGCTTCCAATATCCATACAAAATATTTGGAACAAAATATGCTTGATTCAGAATAGGATCGGGGAGTAAATTTGATAAGGAGTAAATTATGAAAATTGATAGCAGTAGCACAAGTCAAAGCATTGCCCAAAAAGAGTTGAAAACATCTGAAATCAAATCAAAAAGCAAAAATGTTGAGCAAGATCAAAAAGTTGTCGATAGGAATGAAGTCAAAACAAACCCACTTGCCCAAAATATCAAGGATATTAATACCAATATCGGTCGGCTTCAAGTCGCTCAAAATACGCTTGATTCTATGGAGCCTGATGCAAAAAAATATGCTACCCTTGCACAAGAAAGCAAAGAAACTCTCGAGAAGAATGAACGAGATGATATTAAAAGTGAAATGGCAACGCTTAAGAAAAATATTGACAATACATTTAAAAAGGCACTCTTTGAGGGCAACAATGTTTTTAGTCAAAATATCAAAGATCGTGATAATAATATTATATTTGATGCTCAAAAACTTAATCCTAAGCTTCTTGATTCAGACGCACAAAAATTTTATGATACTCTTAAAGATCAACAAGTGCAAGTAAAAGATGCTATAAAAATCCTTCAAGATGATGCACAAGATAGCACGCAAAGAATTGCTAATGGCAAAACAACAGCAAAAAATGTCCAAGCCACAGAAGGATCTTTCTTAAAGAAATTTAGTAACCTCTTCCGCGTTTCTCACGACACAACCAAACTTAGCGAAAGTCGTGTTCAAGAGCTTTTGGCATAATGATTCCTTACAGCACACAATCAATCAATGATGATGATATTCATGCTGTTTGTGATACACTTCGATCCTCTCATCTCACACAAGGTGAGCGCACTTTAGAATTTGAAAATCGTCTTGCTTCCTTGGTCAATGCTAAATATGCCATTAGTTTTAACTCCGCTACTTCCGCACTTTATGCACTTTATGGTGCGTTTATGTATAAAGATTTTGCACATCTACTTTATGATACGCCTCTTACACATCCACCAGAGAAAATTTGTTTCATCACGACACCTATAAGCTTTGTTGCCACAACCAATATGATGCTCCAATGGGGGATTACGCCCATTTTTTGCGACATCAAGCCAGATGGGAATCTGGACGAAAATGCGTTGGAAAATCTTTTAAAAACACACCCTCAACGATCTTGTATTAAAGCCATAGTGAGTGTGGATTATGGAGGCAAAAGTGTAGAGATCAACAAGATTCGAAGTCTTGCCGATAAATATAAACTCACTTTCTTTTCCGATAGCTCTCATTCTTTGGGTGGAAGTTACCATAATCAGCCCATAGGCTCTTTGGCAGATGCAACTATCTTTAGCTTTCACGCCCTTAAGCCTATCACGACAGCAGAAGGCGGGGCATTGCTTACCAACGATAAAAAATTAGCCCATTTTGCACGGCTTATTTGTTCGCATGGGGTGCAAAAAAATGCTTTATGGGATTATGACTGCACACTGATTGGTATGAATCTGCGTCTAAGTGAGCTAGGAAGTGCCTTAGGGATTAGTCAATTACCTCGTTTGCAGGAATTTATCGCTCATCGTAGAGAAATCGCTAGATTCTATGATCAATATTTTGCGGGTAATAACTATTTTGAAACGATACCCATACCGCCACATATCCAAAGTTCTCATCACCTTTATCCTATTTTGCTTCGCCCTAACCTTTGGGAGAAGAAAGAACAAATCTTCCAAGCACTCTTGCAAAAAGGCTTAGGTGTGCAAGTGCATTATAAACCTATTTACGAATTTAACCTTTATCGTATGGTATTAGATGATGATATACAATGCAAAAATGCAAGCAGATTCTATCGTTCTGAAATCTCTATCCCCTGTCATCAGAATCTTCCCTTGCAAGAAGCTAAAAAAATCGCAGACACACTGCTTGACATCTGTCTCAAATGCTCTCAATAGAATCTATGATTTGATGAAAACAAAAATCTCACACAATTCTATTATTCATCTTTTACTTTGTCTTGATTATTTTTAACCCTCTCCAAATATCTTAAATAATAACCTCGAATTCTCTCTTTTGCAAGCTTTTGCATATCGGCAGCTTCGTCAAATTCATCAATAATCTCTTCACCTAAAAGTGTCTCAATACTATCTTCAAGCGTAACAATCCCGGCTAATTGCCCATAACGATCTTGCACTGCAAAAAAACGTTCATTCTTAGTGAGAAATAAATTAAGCAGATTCAAAACCGAAAGATTAAAAGGCACGATATACACTGGTTTCATTAGTTCAAAGATTCTTTTGTCTTTATTGTCCTCAATGGCTTCTTCTAAAATATCTTGAGCGCATACAACACCGATGATATTATCAAGATTCTCACCATAAATAGGGATATAGGAATGATGATAAGTGCCTTTCAGGCTAAGAGCTTCTTTGATTGTCGCATCATGGTGCAATGCAAAAACTACGCTTCTAGGTGTGAGTATATCAATGGTTTGATAATCTTTGAGTTTCAAGAGATTCTCAATAATACTCTCTTCGCGTTTGCTGATGGAGCCACCCTGCTGCCCTATCTGACTCGCTGCAAGAATCTCATCACGGCTAATGGCATTCCCTGCGCTTGATTTGACAAAACGCGTGATCAATCGAGAAATCGCTACAAGCGGATAAGTAATTTTAAGCAAATAATGTATGCTCAAAGTAACATAAGGAGCGAAAGTCTTCCAATACGCTGTCCCCAAAGTTTTAGGGAAGATTTCAGACACATAAATCAACACAATCGTAAGCAAAGCCGCTCCAAAAGTCTGCCATTCCAAACCAAAAACTTGTGCGACCTGAATCCCCACTCCCGTAGAAGTAGCCGTAACACCAAAGGTATTAAGCACCAAAATCGCCCCTTCAGCATCATCGACATTATTTTTCAAATGTCTAAGATAACCGCCAATTTTTGGATTCTTTTTTTCATAGCTCGCAACAAATGAAGGTGTGATAGAAAGAAACACAGATTCCATAATGGAGCAAAAAAAACATACCACAATAGCAATCATGCAATAAATAATAAGCAGTGTCATCACCTCTCCTTAGTGCCGCTGGACATTTCCCACGCTAAGCACAGCATTTGTTACATCTTCCAAACTCACAATACCGATAATATTTTCCGCATTATCTATCACTACAAATAAATGTTCCTTTTTGATGATAAAATATTCCAACAAATCTAACAAACCAAGGTCTTCATTGACTTTTGTTATATTTCTCGCAAGGTGTTTGAGAGACTTTTTCTTCTTGCCTTCGATTCTTGCTTGCATAATGCTTTTTCGATAAACCATTGAGCAAATATTATCGGGTGTTTCTGAATAAAGTGGTATGCGCGAATATTTATGTTCGCTTGTCGCTTTTAAAGCTTGTTTAATACTCATTTCTTCATCAAGAGAAAAAATCTCCTCTTTAGGCGTCATAATATCTTTAATTTTAAGTGATTTTTGTTCAATAAGATGCTCCAATATGTCGCCCTCTAGCTCATTAATTGAACCGCTTTTTTCTCCTAATTCCATAACCGCCAACACTTCATCGCGACTCATTTGGTTAGCGTCATCATTTTTAAAGATACGAGTAATAATGCGTGAAATATACACTAGCGGAAAAGTAAGCCAATAAAAGAAAAAAATCACATAGCAAGAGGGTAAAACGAGAATCCTCCAATAAGTCGCACCAATCGTCTTTGGCAAGATTTCAGAGATATACAAAACACTCAAAGTCATAATGATCGCTACGATACCTTGCCAACTCTCACCAAAAATCTCTACCGCCTGCGCACCTACACCTGCTGCACCCACCGTGTTAGCAAAAAGATTCACAATCAAAATTGCACCCAATGCGTTATCGATATTTTCCCTCAAATATCTAAGAATCCTTGCTGCTCTAGGGTGTGCCTTAGAATAGCTCTCCATAAAAGGCGGATTAATCGAATAAAGCACCGCTTCTAAAATTGAACAAAGGAAAGAAATCGTAATAGTCAGCATAAAGAAAGCAATCAATAAGCCCATAATAAACCTATCACTTCTATGAATTTTGTATTTTTATTTATCGCTGTTGAATTTTTGCGCAAGAATTATAGCACATTTGGTTAAAATCAAAGATTATTTTTAAAGAATCTTTGACTAATCCACCAAATGCAGCAAATGCCCATAGCCCTCTTTAGCCATATCTTCTTTGGGGATAAACCGCAATGACGCGCTGTTGATACAATAGCGCAAGCCGCCTTTGTCTTTTGGTCCGTCATCAAACACATGCCCCAAATGCGCATCGCCAGCACCGCTGCGCACCTCTGTGCGAAGCATTCCAAAGCTTTTGTCGGTGTGTTCTTGCAGCTTTGTGCCACTGATTGGCTGCGTGAAGCTAGGCCAGCCCGAGCCAGAGTCAAATTTGTCTTTAGACGAAAACAGCGGCTCACCGGTAATGACATCTACATAAATACCTTTTTGGTGGTTATCCCAATACTCATTCCTAAAAGCAGGTTCTGTGCCATTTTGGCGCGTAACATGGTATTGTAAGTCGGTGAGGCTTTTGCGCAATTGCTCATCGCTTGGGGCTTGGTAGGTTTTGGGGGCAGCCTGTGCCGCGCTTTGCCACGCATTTTGCCCCGCGCGCAAGCTCGTATCAGTCGCAAGCCGCGCTTTGGCAAATTGTTCCTCGCCAATATGGCAATAGCCATTGGGGTTTTTGTTGAGATATTTTTGGTGGTATTCTTCGGCTTTATAATAATTTGCCAAAGGTTGTAATTCAATCGCAATTTTTTGCCCTGTATGCTTAAGGGCGAGCTTATCAAGAGATTCTCTTGCAATCGCTTCATCATTACTATCAACATAATAAATCCCCGTGCGGTATTGCGTCCCTTTATCATTTCCTTGTTTATTTACCGAAGTTGGGTCGATAATCTGATAATACATCTCAAGGATAAAGGGCAAACTCACAACTTTTGGGTCATACACAATCCGCACAGCTTCGGCATGGTTTGTATTGCGAAAAACCACATCTTCATAGCTTGGATTTTTTGTATTGCCATTTGCATAGCCCACATCGGTCTGCACCACACCTTTGATTGAATCAAAATATTTTTCCACTCCCCAAAAACAACCTCCTGCAAGGTAGATTTCTTTATATCCGTCCATAGTATTCTCCAAATGTGTATGTTGATAGGGGATTTCTTCTTGTGTCTTTGCCTTATCTGTCCTTGCTTCATTATAATATGTCAAGGCAATAGCAAAACCTGCTACCAAAGCCGCTGCCAAAAAAATGCCTGCTTTCTTCATTGAGTCTCCCCCGTCTTTTATTAAGCTTCTAAAAAAAGTGTAGGAATTTTTGTTAAACACAAAGATAATTGATGTCAATTGAAAAATAGTTTATAATATAATAAACTTTCGACAATAAGGAGATAGAATGAGACTCTATCAAGACATTATCATAGCATTAATCATCTTGAGCTTGGGGCTATGGAGTGGTTGTAAAGATTCTCAATACAAATACTTCCCAAAGACTAAAGAAGAGCTTAAAAATCTTGTAGAAGATAAAAGTATCAATCTAGGTGAGATTGACACCTCATCTATCACCGATATGAGCTACCTTTTTGAAAAAACGACAAGGGTAGGAGTGGATTTCAATGGGTTAGAATCATGGGATACGAGCAAGGTAAAAACAATGCGTGGTATGTTTTATGAGGCGGATAATTTTAATCACCCGATAGGTTCGTGGGATGTCTCTAATGTCGAGGATATGGGCAGTATGTTTGAAGAATCTTGGTTTAATCAGCCGCTTGATTCTTGGGACACAAGTAAGGTCAAAAATATGAAAAAAATGTTTTCTGCAGCAAGGAGTTTTAACCAAAACATCAATGCGTGGAATGTCAGTAATGTCGAAAATATGAGCGATATGTTTGGCGGGGCAATAAGCTTTAATCAGCCTTTAAATCAATGGAATGTAGCCAATGTCAAAGATATGAGTTCTATGTTTAATAATGCAGAAAGTTTTAATCAACCCTTAGATTCTTGGGATACAAACAAAGTAGAAAATATGAAGGATATGTTTGCTTGGGCAATGAATTTTAATCAAAACTTACAATCATGGAATGTCTCTAAGGTGAAAAATATGCAAGGAATGTTTTATTATGCAATGAGCTTTAATCAGCCTTTAAATCAATGGAATGTAGCCAATGTCAAAGATATGAGTTCTATGTTTTATGAGGCGCGGGACTTTAATCAGCCTTTGGACAAATGGGATACGAGTAAAGTCAAAAATATGGAGAAAATGTTTTCTACCGCAACAAGCTTTAACCAAAACATCAATGCGTGGAATGTCAGTAATGTCGAAAATATGAGCGGTATGTTTTATCGAGCGTCTAGTTTCCGCCAACCTCTTGACCAATGGGATATAAGCAAAGTCAAAGATATGAGTGCTATGTTTCTTGACTCTACGCCGCTCAACATTGACTCATGGGAAATTGATAAAGCAAAGGTCAGCACACGCAATATGTTTCTCATGTATCAAGGCTATGAAGAGAGCATACCCAATCCTTTTGTGCCAAAATGGTATGATGAAACATTGATTAACGAACAGGATATTACAGAGGCTGTATCGAGTTGCTTTAAGTGGGGGATAGGCTGTGAAGTCGATAAAATCAGCTTCAAAGTGCCTTTTGACGCGAAAACAAGCACAATAACATTTTTCAAAGGTAAAGAACAAGGGTATTTTGAGAATCTATGCCTACCGCACCCAGAGGAAAATAACACAAAGCGCACAAAGAAAATTTATAATGAGCTTAGGCAATGCCTAAGCCACCATAAAGTCGCACAAGAAACGCTTATGACTACGCATTTTAAGGATATATATATTGCCACGCATACAGGTGAATGCGATGGGGATCTCAAGTATCATGTGGGAGATGAGTTAGAATCCGAAGTCTTCCAGGAAGGGCTTGAAGCTTTCTTTTTACTGCTTGATGCTTTTAATATTCCCCAAATAAAACCAAACTACTTAAAATGCGATCAATGCCCATAATTTGGGTTTAGGCTAAAAATCAATTAATGTTTTGTGAAATATCTTACCCCACAGATACATTATCGCTCTGTCAACAATATAGAATCCCACAAAACAAACCAAAGGGATAAAAATGAAAAATATAAAAACTTCCATCAAGTTGATTATCCCTTGATTTTATATCTTTATAGAGATTTGAGAAATTGCACTAAAACACAATCAATGATATATTAAAATTTCTTTTTATTCACATCAGCGAGAATCTCATCGGCAATGCGATTGACATTATGCGAAATCGTATCGGTATTATTGACAATCTCGACATTTTCTTGCGTAAGATTCTCAAGCTGCGCGACAGATTCATTAATCTGACTAATCCCTTCTGTTTGCGTCTTGATTGATTCACTCATTTCATTAATGCCTTGCACCAAGATATTGACATTTGCTTCAATCTCATTTAAAGATTTGCCTGTGCGTTCTGCAAGTTTGCGCACTTCATCAGCAACGACTGCAAAGCCTCGTCCGTGCTCCCCTGCTCTAGCTGCTTCAATCGCTGCATTAAGAGCTAAGAGATTAGTTTGGTCTGCAATGTCTTTAATCACACCCACGATATTTTTAATATCCTCTGCTTGATGCGTTACCTCAACCGTTTTGTCTGAAACATTACCCATTGATAAAGTGATCTCTTCAATCGTTGATGCTGATTGTTGCAAAGAATCTGCTTGCGTTTGAGAACCATTGGTGAGCTTTTGCATAGAATCTTTTAATGCGTCAGATTGCGCCGCTAATTCTTTTGCAAAATTCGCACTTGTCGCTAGAATCTTGCGCATTTCTTCACCTAAAATATTTGTCGTAACTTCAACATTTCCTTGAGCATTTGGCACTTCTGTCGTAAAATCTAAGGATTTGTAAGATTCAAACACATGGTGAATCTCATTCATATTACTACCCACTTTATGTTGCAAAACATCAAGCATTGCGTTAAGCACATTTTTAAGCTCAATCAACTGCGGGTTGTTGGGATTCTCAATAATCCTTGCGGTTAAATCCCCCTCTTCTACTGCTTTGGCAGTTTTTGCAGATTGTGCAATGGCTGCTTTGTCTTTTTCTAAACCATGCTGGATACCCTCTATATTTTGATTGATTTCTTTTGCCATGATGCCAATTTCATCATCTGCTTTTAATTTAAGGAGTGCCGGAGGTGTATCGACCTCATGGCGAAGATATTTAAAGAATCTAAAGAGAAGGGCAGAAATACCTTGAAGTCGTGCGACAATCTGCACTCGGACAAAAACAAACATCGCAAGTATCACGATAACTACAACTGCGATATTCGCAAGTATCATAATCGTCCTTAGCTTTGCCACAGAAGCATAAATTGAACTCTCCGGTGCAGAGACAATCAATGTCCATATCCATTGATTATGCCCAATAGGAATAGTCGCCACTGCTGTATAACTCATCTCACCCAATGAATTGATATAGCTAAAAATGCCCTCAATTTGATTTTCAATCGCGTGTTTAAGGTCATTCATTGTCGGGCTTTGATTCACTTCTCGTAAATATTTGCCCAAAAATTCCTTTCTGCCATGTCCTGCAATAGTAGAATCTGTCGCATACACACCCTTAAAATCACCCTTATAAATAGAATTTGTAGAATCTTGTAAAATCGCATTGATATTCAACAAACCAATAAACACACCAACGACACCGATAACCGCACCATCTTTGTCAAAAATAGGTTGATTCATACCCAAGCCGAAATATTCTTTATCATTGATTTTTTGCCAAGTCGGGCTTCCGAGCGTTGGCTTGCCTGTTTCAAAACATTGCTGCACACTTTTAAAATCTGTGAAAACACTATTTGCCGATATAATGCTTACTTTCTTTTGCTCATCTTTGAATGCCAAAACCATAAAATCACCATTAGGTAAGCGATGTTGAGGATTGATAATCTTATCTCCCTTGTATCGAGAATCTTTAAGATAGACATAACCAAATCTTCCCCATTCGTTGCTGTTAAGTATGTCAATCACATCATTCTCTAAAACAGCCTGCTCACCTCTTTGCACATTCCGCTTTACATAATGCTTACTCACATCGACAGAGGCATAAATTTCATTAAAGATCCCTCCTATAAAATTTGCCTCACGCTTAGCAGCATTAGTAAGCATCTTGTTTGCCTCTTGTGTCTGAATCGTCTGCAAAGTCATCACCACAATAATGGTAACAATTGATATACAAACAACCAATATACCTGTCAATCCCAACATAAGCTTTGTGCCAATACTTACTGAACGATGTTTCAAGCTTCCCCCTTTAAATAAAAACAACATAATAAAATCAAGATTTTAGATTTGCTAATTTTGCATCAAAAAAAATAAAAAATAACTTTAATTTAACCTTTTTGTTGGCTCATCTTTGCACAATCGTAAATAAAGAAACTTTAAGCTCATTTTAAATGTATTTCTATAGAATCACCCGTTCTACTTGAAATTTCATTCAAAGGCTCAACTTATGCGTATTATTTTACAGATTCTCCTCTTTGCTGTGATATTTTTACTCCTCTTTTTTGTAGCAAGATGTGCAATGGCAAACGCATTTATCCCTTTAGAATTAGCACAAGACCATTTTTCTGATTTCATTTTAATGTTTGCATTAGGTAGCGTAGCAGATTTGCGTGTCATCTCTATTGGATTCTTACCCTTGCTTGTTTGCGCCTTGTTTGCAGTGATATTTTCATCAAGCTATGCTCAAAGGTTAATAAATTATGCGGGGGGGGGGGCAAAGCTTAAAATTTAAAAAGCTTTATCTTTATTTTTCCAACTGCTATATTGGTTTATTTGCTTTTATTTGTATCTTTTTTGTTTTTGTCAATTTTTATTACTATCAAACCTATCAGAGTCATATCACAAGTTTTATCTTTGCACTCAAAGATGATGACACAAGCACGATTCTAGGGATTATTTTTAGAGATTATCCTACTATATTGTTGCTTTTTATTTGTGTGATTTTTAGTATTTTTTGCGTATGGCTCAATACCAAATTTCTCCATCTGAATCTGCCCTTAGTCCGTCTCAAATTTCGCATCGTCTTGACATTATTTCTTGTCTTTATGATGTTGTATATCTTAGCTCTAAGAGGTCCTTTTAAGCATGTTACAATGAATAGAAATCTCTATCGCTTCTCTACTATTGAATCTTTTAATGCCATTGCGCTTAATCCCATGATGTCTTTTGCGTGGGCATATCAACATTACAAAAACAAGGGGCAAAAATTTGAGCCTGTAAGCAATGATGAAAGTGTCCTTTTGCAAAAAAAGCTTTTTCCACTTTTTATCAAGACATCAAAAAATGATTTTGACAAACCTCATATTATGGTCAATCTTATGGAATCTTTTGGAGGGAATCTGTTTGCATTTCACAATAAAGACCTTAATCTTTTAGGAGCATTAGAAAAACACTTTGAGCAGGATTTTGTATGGCATAGATTCTTATCCTTTGGTAATGACACTATAACTAGCCTTTCATTTTTATTTTTTGGCAAACCTTCCCCCCTAAATAGATCATTTGATTACAGCAGATATTATCTCCCTTATACACCAATAGAAATCTATAAAAAGCAAGGCTACAAAATCATTTTTCTTAATGCTGGCAATCGCTCATGGTATGATATTGGAGAATATATGAAACGACAAGGTGTTGATGAAGTCATTGATGAAATCGTTTTAATGAAACATTATCCACAATCCGCCAAAACCAGATTTGGTTATGGACTTTTAGACGAATATATGTATGAAGAAGCATTTTCTTTGCTTTCTGATGCCAAAGAGCCACTTTTGATTATTGCTCTAAGCACAAGTAACCACCGCCCCTTTCCAAAAGTTTATGAAAGTGTAAAACTTGAAGCAATCCCCATATCACTCTCACAGCTTTTCCCGATAAGATTGTATGAAAATATCAACACCTATGCTTATGCAAACAATGAATTCGGCAAATTTCTCGATAAAGTCAAACAAAGCCCATTAAAAGATCATCTCATTATCGCAGCTGCTGGTGATCATAGAGTGCGCGATATGCAGACGGATTTTATAGCAGACAAAGCCCTAAGCTTTAGTGTGCCTTTTTATCTGTATTTGCCAGAATCTTATCGCAAAAATATCGTTTATGACAGCACACGCGTAGGCTCACACAAAGATATTTTCCCGACACTTTATGCGTTTTCTTTAAGCGAAGTAGAAGTGCTAAATCTCGGCGGACGCAATCTACTAGGAGAAATCACAGATTCAAAATATGAGTTTGGCTACAATACAAGCGTAAGCATTGACAAAGAGGGTATCTACCCTGATAATTCCAAAGTAGGCTATGGATTCCTTAACCCAACAAGCTTACAAAATAACAAAGAATCTTTTGAAATCAACCCGCAAAAAGAAGAATTTTTGAGAGATTATAAAAAGTTTTTAGATTATCAACTGCGGTATAGGTTGATTAATCTGCAAGAACAAGATTAAGACATCGCACAAAAGGCTTTGCTTAAACAAACTAAAGTTCCATAAAATTTTTTAAAATCTTTTTGCCCTTTTGGCTCAAAATAGCTTCAGGGTGAAATTGCACACCATAGATAGGAAGCTTTTTGTGTCGTAATGCCATTACAATACCTTGCTTGTTTTGGGATAAAACCTTTAGTTCTTTGGGCATTGTTTTAACATATAAAGAATGATACAAACAAACGCGAGTTTTGCGAAGCTTTTTAAAAAGTTTGTCTTTTTTAAATTTTAAAACACTTGTTTTTCCATGCGTTGGGTATTTAAGCTTGGCAATTTTCGCACCAAATGCAAAAGCGATACACTGATGCCCCAGACAAATGCCTAGAATCTTTTTTTGCTTTTTAAAATGTTTGATTGCCTTGAGGCTAAGTCCTGATTCTTTAGGAGAATGGGGACCCGGAGAGATGATAAGATGAGAAAACGCAAATCTTTCAAGCTCTTTAGCATTGCTAAACGAATCATTTTGAATAATTGTGCATTGATAACCAAGCTCTTTAAGATAATAAACCAGCTCATAACTAAACGAATCGTAATTATCAATCAATAGAATCTTTTTCATTCAAAATAACCTTTTTTGCTCCGCGCACAGAATTGATACAATAAATCTCACGCGCATTTTGTAAGTCTTCTTTAAAAAGCACTTTTTCTTTGATAAGCCCCAAATCAAGCAAAAATTGCCGATAGATTCCATTCAGCAAACCGCTCTGCAAGGCGGGTGTGAAAAACTCATCTCCCTCTCTCAACACAATATTTGACCTTGTTCCCTCGCAAAGTTCGTTATTGTTGTTCAAAAATGCTATGTCATAGCATAAATTTTGCTCCCATTTAAAACTTTGTTCTTGATAGATTTTTCGTAAAGAGCTTTTGTGAAATAGCTTATCACTGATTTGAAGTGGCATATTGCTTAGAAGCAAAACATCACTTAAGCTATCTTTTAGGGGGTAAAAATGAAAGCTTAATGCGCCATTTTTGTGGAGAATCATTTTTAGGATTCTATTACCCTTTTTATCACTTTTAAAAGGATACAACAAAGCATTTTGACAAGAAAAAAGCTGATGATTAAGCTCAAAAAAAGATAGATTTTGCAAAGTCTCTAAAGCGGCAGATTCTCTATCTAAATAGGGTTTTAATCTATCTGTCTTAAAACCAAGCTTCAAAGCAGAATCAGCAAGCCTTTGCAGATGTTCTTTAAAAAACAAAACGAAACCATTCTTATAAAGCATTGTTTCAAAAAGATAAAAATCTTTTGGTTTTAGAATCTTTGCCTTAAGCTTGAGTTCTTTAAACTCTTGCTTTTGGCTACTTTCCCAAACCAAACCGCTACCAACGCCATAATGATAGAGCGCATTTCTTTTTTCAAGTGTGCGTATCGCAACACTAAATGTGCTTTTGTTTTTATGAATCACACCAATAGCCCCACAATAGATTCCCCTATTTTTGCCTTCTAACTTTTCTATCAGCTTGATTGTTTCAAGCTTTGGAGCTCCTGTGATAGAACCACACGGAAAAAGAGCAGCAAAAATATCATAAAAAGAAACTTGTTTTTTGAGCTTTCCTTGCACACACGAAAACATTTGATGTAAGCTCGGGTAAGTTTTGAGCCTAAAAAGTTTAACTTTTTGGCTGTGTTTTTTAATCAGCTTTGAAATATCATTGCGCAACAAATCGACAATCATCACATTTTCGCTTAAATTTTTGCTATCTTTTCGTAGAAAATTTTTATTCTTTTCATCTTGCAGGGGGTCTTTTGCCCTTTTAATCGTGCCTTTCATAGGCTTTGTGATGATTTTATTTTTATGTGTTTTAAAAAATAATTCGGGCGAAAAAGATAGAATCTCTAAACAATCACTTTTCAAATAAGCCCTGAATTTGGTATTTTGCCTTTGCAACAAAAGATGAAACAACGCAAAAGAATCAAGCTTTGTTTGAAAGCTAAGTTTTTGGGTGAGATTCACCTGATAACTTTGCCCTTTTGCAATCGCGTCTTTAACGCTTTTGAAGTTTTTTGCATAAAGGGATTTATCGAGAAAATGTTTAAAACTTGGGATAAAATCCTCCTCATCAACCTCCAAAGGCTTAAAAATCTTTCGCTGTTTAAACGCATAAAAAACGCAATAAGCTTCTTTGCTTTGATAGCTTGAATCGTGCAAATAATGATAAAATTCATACTGCAAAAAACCCACAAAAAAGTATTCCTTTTTGTATTGCTCTATGAATCTAAAAACTTCTTTGCTTTGGCTTTGGTTATATGCTTTTAAAATCTTTTGCAAGTCATAATACAAAAACTTGCCAAAAATACAAAAATCGTTTGCCATTGTTCCTCTCAAGATTGCGTGCTTGCAAAAGACTTTTTGATAAAAATAATGCTCAAAACCACACATAAACATTCCGCCACAAAAGCGGTGAGAAAAATACCCTTTAAGCCCCAAAAATAAGACAAGCTAAAAATAAGCACCAAAGGAATCAAAAGGTTTTGAGACAAACTCAAAATGAGCGAAAAAGTGGGTTTGTTGATAGCGGTTAGAAGCGAGCTTGTAGAGAGATTAAACCAAGTTATCAGATAATTCAACGCATAGAGCAAAAGCGCAAAAGAGGCGAGATTGAGCAAATCTTCATCACTTTTTTGCGCAAAAAACTGCACGAGTTCATCGCTAAAAGCCATACAGAGCGCAAAAACAAACAAACAAAAGATAAAAGCTGCCGCAAAGGTATGCACAATCAAAGATTTTAGCCTTGCGGTATCTTTTCTTGCATAATTAAAACCAAGTGCAGGTTGGATTCCTTCGTTTAAACTCATCAAAAGCAAAATCACAAAGGTATCGATATACGACACAATACTAAAAGCAGCCACACCCACAGCACCAGCGATTTTTAGCAAAAGTGCATTTGCAAAAAGAGCATAGGTTGAACCCGAAATATTGCCAAAAAATTCACTGCTGCCGTTATAAAAAATATTCCATAAAATTTTAAAATTCAATAATACTTTAGAAAATTTCAGCTGCAAGTCCATAAACAAAAAGGGCAAGAACCCAAAAAGTGTTGCAAGGCTAAATCCAATACAAGTTGCGAGTGCAGCAGAGTAAAGCCCTAAGCCAAACTCTACAATAAAAAGATAATCCAAGCCAATATTTGTCAGAGCCAAAACCACATTGATAAACATTGTGTAAATGTTTTTTCCACAGATTCGCAAGAATATATCTAGCGCAAAATAGAGTGAGATAAAAGGCATAAAATATAAAAATACTCTGCTAAACTCTAATGCAGATTCTTTAAGAGAATCATGCGCATTCACAAACCCCAAAAGCAAGGGTGTAAGAAAATAAAATATCACACTCATCACCAAAGCAATGACAAAAATCACAACCAAAGAGGTGCTAAAAATAATCCCCGCTTCTTTGATTTTTTCTTTGCCAAGTCGCATCGAGATTTGCACCCCAGCACCCACCGCGACCATATCGCTAAGCGCAAAAGACATCGCGATAAAAGGCATTACAAGCCCCATAGCCGCAAGAGCCTCTGCACCTAAGAACTTGCCGACAAAGATTCCATCAACGATGAAATAAACAGAGAGCAAAACCGCCCCGACCATATTGGGCAAAGAGCAACGCAAAAGCAGATAGAGTGGGGATTTAAGATAGAGATTTGTCATTGTTTTGTCTTAGATTCTAAGTTTTTTGCTTATTTTTGATTTCTTCTTGCGTGTTTGATAATCCACATTTGCGCTTTGCTATTGCCTGATTTTTCCCATTGTGCAATAATATAATCTGCCTTATCTGGTGCGTCTTTATATAAATCATTCAGGTTATTCCCCACGCTTTTTTGCACAAACTTTTCAGAATCATCTTTAAGATTCGTAAGCAAAGTTGTGTATTTTTCAAACTCATCTAATGCAACAAATAATTTTTGCGACCAAGGGAGGCGGATTCTCACACCCTCGCTTGCAAGCCGCCGCACATGGACATTAGAATCCAAACTCCACTTAATTAGCTCGTCCATCACCTCTTTTGGGTGTTCTTTAAGCAAAGGACGAATCGCATATTCACCGGTAAATCGTTTCGTTAGCTCTTTACAAAACGCAAGCGACAAACGCCAATTTTCATTCCCACACCGCTCCACATATCTGCCAATAGGCCACAGCCACCAACCAAACTGAAACATTCCCTCGCTCTTGCTTAACTCTTCTCCAAGAATCTTAAAAAATACCTCAATATTTTTAGAATAATCATCACTCATACTCTTTTGCATTGCATCAACAATACAATCAAATCGTGCAAAAAGCTCTTTATCATCTAACTTGCCAAGCAGAGAATCTACAAAAGTTTTTGCCTCAAATTCGGGCATTACCGCAAGGATTTTTTGCGACAAATCAAGAATATATGTATCATTATAATGCTCTTTGTGTTTCATCGGTTTCCTCTAAGTTTTTTGCATTATAGCATGATTTAGCTCTACTCACGCTTTTGCACCCCTTGACAAACACCTAGTGGAATGCTTTATAATGCCCATTGCATTTAAAAACAAGGAGCAAAAAATGAAAAATCGCCGCGACTTTTTGCAAGATTCACTTGCATTTGGAGTGCTTAGCACAGCGATTTTATCGGGGTTTGCGGGCAATGCGTTCGCAGATTCTAACACCACAAACACAAAAGGAGCAACGATGAAAAATGTGCAACTAGGAAACCTCAAAGTCAGCCAGCTTGGGCTTGGTTGTATGGGTATGAGCTATGGCTATGGACAGCCAAAAGACGAAAACGAGATGATTGCGCTCATTCACAAAGCGCACGATTTGGGCGTTACATTCTTTGACACCGCCGAAGTCTATGGTCCCTACACCAACGAAACGCTTGTTGGCAAGGCGCTTAAGCCCTTTCGCGACAAGGTCGTTCTTGCAACCAAATTTGGAATCCGCATTGAGAGCGGCAAGCAGATTGTCGATAGCAACTTGCAACAGATTCGCCGCTCGCTCGAGGGCAGCCTAACGCGGTTGCAGACAGATTGTGTCGATTTATATTACCAACACCGAGTCGACCCCAAAGTCCCGCCGACAGAGGTTGCCGCTTTGATGCAAGAGTTTGTCAAAGAGGGCAAGATTAAAGCGTGGGGAATGAGCGAAGCGGGGGTTGAGAGCATTAAAAAAGCACATTCTGTGTTTCCGCTTGCCGCGGTGCAAAGCGAGTATTCGATGTGGTGGCGCGAGCCAGAAAAGGAGCTTTTAGAGCTTTTAGAATCGCTTGGTATCGGCTTTGTGCCATTTTCGCCGCTTGGCAAGGGCTTTTTGGCAGGCAAGTTTAATGCCGATTCAACCTTTGCTAAAGATGATTTTCGCAGCACCGTGCCGCGGTTTGAAAAAGAAAATTTGCGGGCAAATATGGCTTTGCTTGAGCAAATCCGCGCGATTGCGGCGCAAAAGAACGCGACACCCGCACAGATTGCCCTTGCTTGGGTGTGTGCGCAAAAGCCCTTTATCGCTCCCATTTTTGGCACGACAAATGGAAGTAGATTGGTTGAGAATCTGCAATCTCTCACACTCACGCTTAATGCGCAAGATTTGCAACAAATCAATACCGCACTTGCAAAGATTCCAATTAGGGGCGAACGATACAGCGGCGAGGCAGCAAAACGCGTGGGGAAATAGCGCGCGCTGGTTGCCCAAACAGGGGCAAAATATGGTATAATAGCGGGCTAAATAAATGTGCGAATGCCCACTTAGTGTTGCAAAGACGCATTGTGAATGGAAAAACTATGCGCCAAAACGCACTTTTGGCATTTTGAGGAGTGCAATTGACATTAACTTTGGAGCGACAAAACCTCTTTTACCAAAGCGATACTTTGAGCGATAAAAAGGCTTTGTTTTTAGATTCACTAAAAGGCAAATCCCTAGCCTACAAACGCTATTCTAAAAGCCCTTTGCGTTATGGTGGTGGGAAGTCATTAGCTGTTGGGCTCATCATCGAGCATTTCCCCGATGATATAAAAAGGCTGATTTCGCCATTTATGGGTGGAGGAAGCGTAGAGATTGCAAGCGCAGTTGAGCTAGATTTAGAAGTCAAAGCCTTTGATATTTTTGATATTTTGGTGAATTTTTGGCAGGTTTTATGCGCAGATTCTCTAAAACTTTATGATGAACTCTATAAGCTTGAACCCACAAAAGAGACTTATGCAATCATCAAAGAAGAGTTAAGAAGGCATTATAAAAATGAGATTTCCTTAGATTCTCTAACCCTTGCGCGGGATTATTATTTTAATTTTAACCTAAGCTATGGACCCGGTTTTTTGGGTTGGATAAGCAAGATTTATGAAGACAAAACCCGCTATTTGAATGCTTTGCAAAAACTAAAAGATTTGGGACAAGATTCTAGGCTGCAAAATCTAAGTGTGGAGTGTGAAAGCTTTGAGCAAGTCTTTAGAGCGTATCCTAATGACTTTTTTTATTGCGACCCGCCTTATTTTTTAGAGGGAGATTCTAAGATGTTTCGCGGAATCTATCCGATGCGTAATTTCCCGATTCATCATAATGGATTCAAACACGAGCTGTTGGCAGAATGTCTTAAAAATCATAAGGGGAGATTTATTTTAAGCTATAATGATTGTGCTTTTGTGCGCGAGGCTTACAAAGATTTTAAAATCTTAGAACCCAAATGGCAATACACAATGGGACAAGGCGAAACACGCATTGGCAAAAATCGCGTAGAAAGAGGTGATACCGATAATATCAAACAAAGCCACGAGTTATTGATTATAAAGGAATGAGAGATGAAAATTTCAGAAGTCAAAACTGCATTTAAGATTGCTGATGTGGAATTTGTAGAGGGTAGCACGAGATTAAATTTTAATTATCTTAAAGACTTAAAAGATGAAAATGGCAAAGCTTTACCCCAAAAGATTCTAAGCGAAAATGTCGCAAGAGTGTATTTGATTGTCGTTAATGGTGAGATTAAAAAAATCGGCGGAAGCCAAAGTGAAGGAGGCATTAAAAATACTTTATCGATTTATCGTGATGGTGGCATAAAAGGACGCCCAAGCATAAGAAGTTTTGGTGTGTGGTATTTTCTCTATCATACGATTCTAAGCGGTGCAAAAATTGAATTTTATATGATTTTTCAAGAAAATTTTGAGAAAAACATTAAGGGGCTTTTTGGGCTTAAAAAGATTCCTAATGCGTATATTTCTTACAAGCTCATCGAGCAATGTTGTGTGGAGGATTATTTGAGTGTAGAAAATGGCAAATTCCCCGATTGGAATGTGCAGGAGCAAGGCTTGGATTGGCCACTTGACATTAAAAACCAACATGCAGAAATCCAGCTCAACGCCCAAAGTAGAGACAAGAAAGTTAAAAGAGGTGAAGCGAAGCAATAGTCATCAAACAAATCAATCCAAAAGCCAAACTTTTTTGGGTTTTTGGCAGAATATATGACAAAGGATTTTTATGAATCATAAAATATGTCAAAGTTGCGGTATGCCCATAACTTCAGAGGAACAATTAGGAACAAATCAAGACGGAAGCGTTAGTCTTGATTATTGCAAATTTTGTTATGAAAATGGCGAATTTATAGACAAAGTATCGATGCAGGAGTATATACAAATGTGTTCTTTATATGGCGCACAAGCAGGAATGACAAATGAACAAATGAAACAATATTGCACTCAATTATTCCCAACATTAAAAAGATGGCGGGAGATATGAATTAGATATTTGATATAAAGAATCAACACATAACATTCTAGCTCAATGCCCAAAGCAGAGATAAAAAAATTAAAAGAGATGAGACAAAACAACAAACCCAACCACAGGAGAACACCATGCAAAGCCTTTTATCACAGCGCATTCAAAAGACACCGCCGTCTTTTATCCGCAGTATCTTAAAAACAACACTCGATTCTGAAATTATCTCTTTTGCGGGTGGGTTGCCAAACCCCATCTCATTTCCCAAAGAAGAGCTTTTAGATTCTATGCAAAAAATCGTGCATGATTATGGCGATAAGGTCTTTCAATATTCTATCACCGCGGGGATCATTGAATTACGAGAATTTATCGCACATTCTTTTAGCCAAAAACATGGCTTAAACCTTACGCACGAAAATGTCCTTATCACCACAGGTTCGCAACAAGCGCTTGATTTAATCGGCAAAGTTTTTATCAACGAGGGTGATAATATCATCATCGAAAAGCCAAGTTATTTGGGTGCGATTCAAGCTTTTTATCAATACCAACCAACCTTTTGCCCGGTCGAACTTACCCCAAATGGGCTAGAACCAGAGGGCTTAAAAGAAGCCCTAAAAACGCCCACAAAACTTGTTTATAGTATTCCAAATTTTCAAAACCCCACCGGCTTGACTTATAGTGCGCAAAATCGCAAAGAGATTTGCGATATTTTATGCGCACAAAAGCTTGTTTTAGTCGAAGACGACCCATATGGCGCGTTGCGTTTTGAAGGCGAGAGCCTGCCCTATATTGGCATTGACAAACACCCTTTTAGCCTCGTTCTTGGCACTTTTAGCAAAACTTGTTCGCCTGCAATGCGGCTAGGATTTATTATCTCAAAAAATACCGAGATTCTCAAACAACTAAGTGTTGTAAAAGAAGCAAGCGACTTGCACAGCAATACCTTTGCACAATATTTGATTTGGGATTATCTAAAGCATAATGACTATGAAAAACATATTGCAAAAATTCGCGCTTTATATCAAGCTCAAGCACATGCAATGCTTGAAGCAATGGAGCAATATTTTCCTAAAAATGTCTGTTGGACAAAGCCAGAAGGAGGTATGTTTTTGTGGGTTACGTTGCCCAAAAACATAAGCGCGATGCAACTCTTTCCCAAAGCATTAGAACAAAAAGTCGTTTTTGTGCCGGGCGATTGTTTTTATATTAACAGCAAAGACATCAATACAATGCGCTTAAATTATACTAACGCGTCTTGCGAGATGATTTATGAGGGGATTAAAAGACTTGGGAATGTGCTAGGCGAAGTGTGCTAGATTAGACACGGATTTTTACAAAAAAATATTAAAATGAGTGCAAAGAATCGATAGGAGATATAATGGACGAATCGGCATTTTTCTCATTTTTGCTCTATGCGGTGATTACCGCGATTACGCCCGGACCCAATAATATCCTTGCCCTCAATGCAATGATTAGCTATGAACGCAAAGACGCGAAGATTCTCATTCTTGGAATCTATGTCGGTTTTGCGATTATGATGATTGTATTTGGTTTTGGCAGTGCGATTTTGGGTGCGTTGCTTGAATCTATTAATGATTATTTAAAATATCTATCCGCTTTATATGTGCTGTATATTGCGTATAAAGTTGTGCGCAGCCGCGCGCCTGTGCCGGTGGATTCTAAGCTTGCAGATTCTCAAACAAACGCACAAAAAAATGTAAAATCTACAAATAACAATATTGGCTTTTTTGGCGGAATGGTTTTGCAGTTTGTGAATGTCAAAGCTGCATTATATGCAATTACGATTCAAAGTGCGTTTGTGCTGCCCTATTATCAAAGTCTTTCGATGAGTGGATTCTTTGTCTTACTTTCAATCATTATCAACTTTGTGGGCATCTTTCTTTGGGTGATTGGCGGGGCGGTTTTTTGCGAATTTTTGCAAAAATATTATAAGCCGGTGAATTTTATAATGGCATTTTTACTGCTTTTAAGTGCTGTGCAGATTTTGATAGGATAGACTTGTAGCATAACCTTAATGATAATTTTATAAATTATCCTCCCCCTAGTGCAGATTCTCTCGCGCCCTCTTGACAAACACCTAGTGGTATGCTTTATAATGCTAAAATATCAATACAATTTGAACTCAAGGAGACCCTTATGCAATGTTATGTGATTGACGCATTTAGCGATAAAATCTTTGGCGGCAACCCCGCTGCTGTGTGCGTCTGTGAGCGGTGGCTTGATGATGCTTTGCTGCAAAAGATTGCGAGCGAACACAACCTATCTGAAACCGCGTTTTGCGTGCCGCAACCCAAAAACGCAACCTATCAATTGCGCTGGTTCACCCCTGCGGGTGAAATCGATCTTTGCGGACACGCGACACTTGCGACAGGATTTATCGTTATGAACTTTATCGATTCTGCCGCGCAACAAGTCGCGTTTGAGACCAAAAGCGGAATCTTGCAAGTGCGCAAAATGGGCGATAAATACGAGATTGATTTGCCAAGCTTTGCGCTAAACCCGCTTGCGCTCACAAAAGAGCGCATAGAGCAGATTTATGCCGCGATTGGCTTTGCGCCTATCGAAGCCTATTTGGGGCGCGATTTGGTTTGCGTGCTAGAAAACGAGCAACAAGTGCGCGATTGCACACCCGATATGTCAAAGGTGCTAGAGCTCGAGGGTGTGCTGTGCCATATCACCGCGCGCGGGGATTCTATAAAGTCAGAATCTACGCAAGGTTTATTAAATTTTGATTGTGTCAGCCGCAGCTTTGCGCCCAAACACGGGGTGAGCGAAGACCCGGTGTGTGGCTCGGGGCATTGTCATCTTGTCCCGCTTTGGAGCAAAAAGCTTGGCAAGGCGCAGATTTTAGCGTATCAAGCAAGCAAACGTGGGGGCGTCTTAGAGTGTCGCGACAATGGTGCGCGGGTGAGCCTTGCGGGGAACGCAGTGCTGTATTCAACCAACACAATTGCGCTTGAAAATGCGTAAATCAACCTAAAAAAGAGGCAATATGACTTATACGATTATCGAAGCAGAACGCAAAAGTGGCATTAGCTCGCGCAAGATTCGCTTTTGGCTCGATAAGGGGCTGTTTCCGCATTTATATAAAGACAAAAATGGCGTAAGATATTTTAGCGAAAAAGACATCGATTGGCTTTGTTGGGTCAATCTCTATCGTGCGCTTGGAATGAGTATCAAAGATATTCAGCATTATAAAAATCTTTGCGATAAAGGCGAAAGCACTCTTGAAGAGCGGCTAAAGATTATTCAAGCACAAAAGGCAAAAAATCTTGCCGAAATTGTAAATTTACAAGTCGCAATTGCGATGCTTGAATATAAAGAACAGCTTTATATCGAACTTACCAGCAAAGGTAAGACAAAATATAAACCCCGAAGCTTTCGCGAATGCAAAGAGATTTTAGACAAAGAGGTTAGGCAAAAGCTAAACCAAGAAAAGGAAAAAGATGAAAAATAAAACTTGTAACAACCAAAGACGCACGATGCTTAAAGATTCTCTCACTCTTGCAGGTGGGTTAGGAATCTTTGGAGCATTTGGCGCAGAAGCCCTCGCGCAAACACCCCAAAAAACCAAAGAACAAGGAGAAAAAATGCCCACACGATTTGAAAAAGGATTATAAGCTATGTATCTCAAACAGATTAAAATATTTATGAATCAACATAATTATGACAAAACATATTGCTCACATTTTGATTATCAAGTATTTTTCATAGGATATTTTTTGTCGCATAAAATTAAAAAATTAAAATTTATGACAGACAATACTTTTAATAGCATTGATATTATCATAGGAGATTCAACACCAGATATTGAACTTATAGAAAAAAGACTCACTATACACAGCAAGTTTGACGCTCATCAGTATAATCAAGCAAATGAAGAAAATCGATGCAAGTATTACATTGACTTGATAAAAAATGCACTTTATCAAATATCACGCATCAAAAGTATCCCATTAAAGCAACTTATAGGATTTTGCGATGATTTGATTGAATCTAAGTTTGTCTATCGTTGGAGATTTAAAAAGATATATGTTCCAAATCTCAATCTCACGATTTCATTCAGTTGCGAACTCAACACACAAGATTTCAAACTTATAGCCACTGCCTTTAGCGCAAATGATTCGCAACCAATATGCAATGGGCAAGTGATAAGAACCAAGCCCGATGATATATTCTTTTCTCTTATCTCTCCAAACATACAAATTAAGGACAATCAAATACTTATCACTTCAAAATGGCATACTCCCTTAGTATCCCTAAACCTATTAGATTTATCAAAAGGTTCTCTAGTCGTTGATTTTCCCAAGACCCCCTACCCCAATGATATAAAAGCGACTGAAAATTTTTATCAACTCCAAAAAGAATTGAGATACAACAACTACGAGTTTAAGTGATTCTCAAATTTGCAATTGATTTCCGCAAAAAATAATCTCCAAATTGTAAAGGTGTGCTTAAAGATTGTGATGCTATCATTTACCCCACATTTCTTCAAAGGACAAGCAATGTTGCACACATTTAGAATCTTTTATCTTTGTGATGCTTATATGTCTCAAGGATTAAGCTTTAAAGTCATTAATGGGG